>NZ_JAALEA010000356.1 GCF_014145145.1 Dietzia cercidiphylli | reverse complement strand
ACGATCGCGTTGCGCCGCAGCAGGAACCCGGCCGGTGGTACCCCGGCCGACAAGCCCTGACCTGCGGACGGTGAGTGAGCACGACTCTCCGTGGAGAGTCGTCGCCTCTCCCTTGGCCGGGCTGGGTCCGCTGGACGTCCACGCGCTGTACAAGCTGCGCGTGGACGTCTTCGTCGCCGAGCAGGACTGCCCGTACGCGGAGATCGACGAGGTCGACGCCGACCCCGGCACCACGCACCTGTTGGCCTGGGCTCCGGCCACCGAATCCGGTCCGGACGAGTTGGTGGCCACCCTGCGCGTGTTCGGGTCGGGGGTCCATGGTGGGGTCATGCACCTCGGCCGGGTGTGCACGGCTCCCGGGTGGCGAGGGCGGGGGATCGCCGGTGTCCTGATCCGTCGCGGACTCGAGCTGTGCGGCGAGCTGCCCGTCGAGATAGGCGCCCAGTCCCACCTCGAGGGGTGGTACGAGCAGTTCGGGTTCCTCCGTTGCGGACCGGACTACCTGGATGAACGGATCCCGCACCTCCCCATGAGGCGCGACCTCCTAAGATGAGGTGTGGCTCACCCCTCCCCACATCTCCCGAGGACACCATATGACGTCTGACGCTGCATCCGGTTCACACTCCGCATCCGGTTCGCTGGTCACGGCACCTCTGGTCAAGGCACTTCTCCCCGAGAGCGAGATGCCGACCCACTGGTACAACATCCAGGCCGACCTGCCCGAGCAGATGGCGCCGCACCTGCACCCGGGCACGAAGGAGCCGCTCGGTCCGGAGGACCTGGCGCCGTTGTTCCCGATGGCGCTCATCGAGCAGGAGGTCACCGGGGAGCGGTACGTCGAGATCCCCGAGGAGGTGCGGGAGATCTACCGGCTGTGGCGGCCCTCGCCCCTCATCCGGGCCCGCCGACTCGAGAAGGCCCTCGGCACCTCGGCGAGGATCTACTACAAGTACGAGGGCACCAGCCCGGTCGGCTCACACAAGCCCAACACGGCCGTGGCCCAGGCGTACTACAACGCCGCGGAGGGCATCACCAAGCTCACCACCGAGACCGGCGCCGGTCAGTGGGGCGCGTCGCTGGCGTTCGCCGGTCAGGCCTTCGGCATCGAGGTGGAGGTCTGGCAGGTCAAGGCGTCCTTCGAGTCCAAGCCGTACCGCCGGATGCTCATGGAGACCTTCGGCGCGTCCGTCCACCCGAGCCCCTCCGACCTGACCGAGGCGGGCCGGTCCTTCCTCGCCAAGGACCCCCACACCCCCGGTTCGCTGGGTATGGCGGTGTCGGAGGCGGTCGAGGTGGCGGCGGGCGACCCCGAGGCCCGCTACTCCCTGGGTTCCGTCCTCAACCACGTGTGCCTGCACCAGACGATCATCGGCGAAGAGGCCCTCAAACAGCTCGAGATGTTCGGGGAGGCCGCGCCCGACTACGTCTTCGGGTGCGCCGGGGGCGGCTCCAACCTCGCCGGTCTGGCGTTCCCGTTCATCCGCGAGAACCTGGCCGGGGCGCAGACGAGGATCGTGGCCGTCGAACCGACCGCCTGCCCGTCCATGACCGAGGGCGAGTTCCGATACGACCACGGCGACGTGGCGGGTCTGACCCCGCTCATGAAGATGTACACGCTGGGCCAGGACTTCGTCCCGGACCCCATCCACTCGGGCGGTCTCCGGTACCACGGGATGGCACCGCTGGTCAGTCACGTCAAGCACCTCGGCCTGCTCGACTCGATCGCGGTGGAACAGAACGTCGCCTTCGCCGCCGGTGTCGAGTTCGCCAAGGCCGAGGGCATCGTGCCCGCGCCCGAGTCCACCCACGCCCTCGCCGGCGCGTTCGACGAGGCCCGCAGGCACACCGGGGAGGCGGGCACGGGCCCGTCCATCGTGATCGGCCTGTCCGGTCACGGCTTCCTCGACCTCCCGGCCTACGAGTCGTACGTCCGCGGCGAGCTCGGCTGACCGGCGCCGACGCGGGGCGATCCGGTCCACCGCGTCCCCTGCCGCGGGGCCGTGTGTGAGCCGGAGCCCGGAGCCGACAGGGTCCCCGCGCGGTCACGGCCTCGTCGCAGCACAGCCACCC
>NZ_JAALEA010000355.1 GCF_014145145.1 Dietzia cercidiphylli | reverse complement strand
CTCCAGGCGCCGCGGCTGAGCCGCGAAAGTGCCGTGGCGGCTGAGCCGCGAAGGTGCCCGGTGGCTGAGCCGCGAAAGTGCCCTGGCGGCTGAGTCGCGGGCCGGGCTCAGCTCGTCGTCACCGCGCCGCTGTCATCTCCGCGCACCGATCCCACAGGGCCGCCGCCACCGCGCGGTCGTGCGAGGCGCGGGTGGAGTCGACGATCTTCGGGTATCCGCTGAGCTCACCGAAGCCGTCGGGACCCACGTACGCGCCGCCGGGAACGGAGTCGACGGTGGCGGCGTAGAGCTGGGGAAGGGCCCCGCGCTCGGCCGGCTGGACGAGGAACGGGACCTTCTCCGCGACCCGCATCATCAGGTCCTGGACCCGGCTGCCGCTGCGGTACTGGAGATTGGTGGCCGAGTACCCGGGGTGGGCGGCCACGGCCTTCAGCGGTGACCCCGCCGCGTCGAACCGACGCTGCTGCTCGTAGGCCAGCATGACGCAGGCGAGCTTGGTGGCCGCGTAGACCCCCATCGGCGAGTACTTGCGGCGGGTCCAGTCGAGGTCGTCCGGATCGACGGTGCCCCTCTTGTGCATCATCGAGCCGAGCCACACCACCCGATCGGTGAGCACGGGGACGAGCTGCTCGGTGAGCGCGAAGTGGCCGAGCACGTTCACCCCGAACTGCATCTCGTGGCCCTGGGCCGTGCGCGACTGCGGGATGTTCATCAGTCCGGCGTTGTTGATCAGCACATCGGGTCGGTGGTCGGCCAGCACCCGACCGGCGGAGCGGACCGAGTCCAGATTGGCCAGATCCAGCTGGACGACCTCCGCCCGATCCGGGTGCGCCAGGCCGGCCCGGGCGGCCTCGGCGCGGGTGGTGTCCCGGCACGCCATCAGAACCCGGGCTCCCGCCGCGGTGAGCGCCCGGGTGGACTCGAGCCCGAGGCCGGCGTTGGCGCCGGTGATGACGAAGGTCCGGCCCGTCTGGTCATGGATGTCGGCTGTGGTCCATCGACTGGTCATGCGTCCAGGGTACGCACGACCGGCCTCTCGTCGGCCGAGTCGCGCGCCCGGAATGGACCGTCCGGGGCGCGTGACCGGTCGCGATCCGGACGAACACGCAGCGCGATCCGGGAGCGGATCGGTGAGGGACTACCGGGATCAGTCCCACGTGGCGGTGTCGGGGTCCACACCGTGCGCGCGGGCGTCGGCCTCGACAGCGGCTTCGATCCACCCGGTCAGGCCCGGCTCGAGCGAGTCGTACGTCTCGCTGAAGCGAGGGTCCTGCCGGTACATGCGCGCCAGCAGCACCTGCATCGAGCGCGTGCAGTCGTAGAACGTCGAGATCGACGCACGATGCCGCTCGACCAGCTCCGCGGCCCGGGGTGAGGCGGGGTCCACCCCGGCCCGCTTGGCGGCGGCCAGGTCGGCGTTGAGCGAATCCGTCTCGGCCTTGACCCGGCGCCAGTCCTCCTTGGACATCGTGCTCGTGCGCTGTCGCGACTGTTCCCACTGCGGGGTGTCGCCCCACTGCTGCTGCGCCTCGGCCTGCCAGTCCTCGTTCCAGTCGGTGCCGAAGATCTCGGCCCGATCCGCGGGTGTCAGTGGTGTGTTCACGGCGATCGCCTCCTTCAGGCGGTCTACTGCGGAGACCATCTCCTGCAGGTGCGAGATGCGGTCGAGGAGCAGCTCGCGCTGCCGGGACAGGTGGGCGCCCTCGTCGACGTCGGGGTCGTCGAGCAGCACCCCGATCTGCGCCAGCGGGAGGCCCAGCTCGCGGTAGACCAGGATCCGGTGGATGCGCGCGACGTCGTCGTCGTCATACACGCGGTAGTCCGACCACGTCCGTCCACTCGCCGGCGCCAGCCCGATCCGGTCCCAGTGGTGCAGGGTCCGGATACTGACGCCGACGAGGTCGGCGACCGCGCCCACGGTGAGCCCGTCACTGCTCGTCATCGCTCCAGCATCTCTCACATCGACCACCCTGGGCCCTGACGCGACGTCAGGGTCAAGGGCGAGTCGGTACCGCGTCGGCTTACTCGTCGGTAACGTCGGGGCATGAGCCGACCCACGCCCCGTGTCTACGACCGACTCCGCGACCTGGTCGCGATCCCCGAATTCCGTTCCGATCCCTCGAGTCGGGAGTCAGCCGTCATCGAGGAGGTCTTCACCGGCGAGCCGCTCGCCGAGATCCCCGTGGGCACCGCCGACGACGTGCTGGCCGCCGTCGAGCGGGCCCGCGCCGCCCAGATCGCGTGGGCCGACCGCGAGCCCGCGGACCGCGTCGCCGTGCTCAAGCGCTTCGCCTCCCTGGTCATGCGCGATCGCGAGCAGCTCATGGACATCGTCCAGGCGGAGACCGGGAAGAGCCGGGCCTCGGCGCAGGAGGAGGTCCTGGACTGCCTCATCACCGCACGTCACTACGCCAAGACGGCCCCGGGGCTGCTCGCCCCCAAGCGGGTCCAGGGCATGCTGCCGGGCCTGACCAAGGCCGTGGTCCGACGCCACCCCAAGGGCGTCGTGGGTGTGATCGCGCCGTGGAACTACCCGCTCAACCTCGCCGCCACGGACGCACTGGCGGCCCTGGCCGCGGGTAACGCCGTGGTGATCAAGCCCGCCTCCATCACGCCGTTCTGCGCCCTGGCCGCAGCGGACCTGCTGTACCGCGCGGGTCTGCCCCGCGACCTGTTCCAGGTGGTCCCCGGTTCGGGCCGCACCGTCGGCGGGGCGATCGTGGAGAACGTGGACTACCTCATGTTCACCGGCTCCACGGCCACCGGCCGCACGCTCGGTCGCCAGTGCGGCGAGCGGCTCATCGGGTTCTCCGCCGAGCTCGGCGGCAAGAACGCCATGATCGTCGCGGCGGGCGCCGACCTCGACGAGGTGGCCGAGGTGGCAACCCGCGCGTTCTTCTCCAACTCCGGCCAGCTCTGCATCTCGGTGGAGCGCGTGTACGTGGAGAGGTCGGTGGCCCCCCAGCTCATCGAGAAGCTCACCGCCCGCGTCCGGTCCATGAGTGTGGGCCCGGGCTACGACTTCGAGGCGGAGATGGGCAGCCTGATCTCCCGGGATCAACTGGACACCGTGACCGCCCACGTCGACGACGCCGTGGCCAAGGGCGCCCGCGTCCTGGCCGGCGGTCGCCCCCGCCCGGACCTCGGCCCCCTGTTCTACGAGCCGACACTGCTGGCCGACGTCCCGGAGGACGCCACCTGCTTCGGCGAGGAGACGTTCGGCCCGGTCGTGTCGATCTACCCGGTCGACTCGGTGGACGAGGCCGTGGCCAAGGCCAACGACACCGAGTACGGGCTCAACTCCTCGGTGTTCGCCGCGTCGGACTCGGAGGGCGAGGAGATCGCCGCGCGGCTGCGGACCGGCACCGTCAACGTCGGCGAGGGCTACGTCGCGGGCTGGGGTTCGGTCGCGGGCCCGATGGGCGGCATGGGCGCCTCCGGTGTGGGCCGACGCCACGGCGACGAGGGACTGCTCAAGTACACCGAGGCGCAGACGATCGCCACTCAGCGCGTCGTGCACATGGGCGGGCCGTCGTTCCTGCCCCGCACGCGGTGGCAGCAGTTGCTCGCGCCCGCCACCGACGCCATGCGCTTCCTGCCGGGGCGGTAGGCGGGCGGCCG
>NZ_JAALEA010000354.1 GCF_014145145.1 Dietzia cercidiphylli | reverse complement strand
GCGGCCGTCGTCATCGCTTTCGCGCTGGCACGTGAGCGATGTCGACGGACACCGGCCGCCACGAGATCCCGGGGATCGAACGCAGGGGAGCGAACGAGTCGGCAGCGCGCTGCCACGCGACGGACAGACTGCTCGCGATAAGGTCGGCGTCGGCGGGGTGGGCTCGCGTGGCGACGCGACGCAGGAGCTGGACGTCGGTGAGCTTGACCGTGACCGTCCACGTGATCGTCCCCCGGTCGTAGATCTCGGTGGTCACAGCGCTCTCAACATCGAGAACCCGGAACGCGCCCTCTTCGAGGAGTTCCTCCACACCGCCCGTAGGCCAGATCAGCCAGTTCAGTTGAGGCAGCGGCGGCAGGGTGGGATCGGGCCCCGCCTCCTCACTCGCCGGGTCCTCGATCACCGCACCGGAGAACGCATCGACCACCACCGTGTCCTCACGGTACTGGGCCAGTGCCGCCGTCACCGCCGCCGCATCGACGATGGCGACCTCCGCGGACACAGTGCAGGACCATGTCTCGCGGTTCCTGCCGGGACGGGGCCGCGCAGGCGAGGGTTGCGGGGTGGGCTCAGGCGCGGGCTCGGGTAGGTCGAACAGGCCGGGCTCGACAGTGTCCATGGCAGGTGAGACTACTTCTCCAAACGGGGGCGTCCCAGCGCGCCGCTCGCATCTCGTATCGTCGGTGAGGTGACGCCTTCGACAGATCGCCCCTACGGACCAGGCGACCTCACCGCAGACGAGTTGAAGCACGCGGTTCTCGACGCATTGGCGAGCGCGGGAGTCCCGCAGACCGAGTTGATGGCCTCGCTGGCGGCCGGGGCTGACTATCAGTCCCCGTGGGAACGCCCGGCCGTCAACCGGCGGCACCCGAGGCGCGAGACACCGGTGATCTACCGTGTCAAGGTCGAGCTGCTGGACTCGTCCCCGCCCATCTGGCGACGCCTGGACCTGCGCAGCGACCTCATGTTGCCGCGCCTTCACCTGATCCTGCAGGAAGCCATGGGCTGGACGAACAGTCACCTGCACGAGTTCGTCCACGCATCCTCGCGCCGGGACCGCGACGCCGAGCACTTCGCCTCCATGGACTACCCCGACGCCGGGGAGATGGGCGAACTCGACGAGGCTGACGTACGGCTCGACGAGCTGGCGCACAGCGTGGGCGATAGGTTCCTGTACCTGTACGACTTCGGTGACAGTTGGTGGCATCGCGTCACCGTGGAGAAGGTCCTGGAGCCCGACGACGACGACGACGAGATCCCGGATGCGACGGTGGTGGCAGGTCGCCGGGCATGCCCTCCGGAGGACTGCGGGGGGATCTGGTCATATAACGAGTGGATCGCCGGCGGCGAAGAGTTCGACTCGGATGGCTGGGGCCCGGAGGTACTCGAGTTCTGGGCCGGCTGGGACGCGGAAGAATTCGACCTCGAGGACGTTCAGCGGCGAGTGGTCGGAATCGCCGACACGCCAGCCACTCTCAGGGAAGTCCAGCGGGACGAGGCCGCGAAGCTGCAGATCCTGCTCGAACGGGTCGGCGACGGGGTCAAGCTCACCGCGGCCGGGTACCTGCCGCCGACGATGGTCGAGCAACTCATGTCCGACACCGGCTGGGACCGCAAATGGATCGGGAAGAACAATCGCGAAGACCTGACGTTCCCGATCTGGCAGTTGCGGGATTGGGCCCGCGCGCTGGGGTTGGTGCGCAAGTACAGGGGCGAGCTCCGGCCGACCCGCCGGGGAACCGCGCTGAAGAACGATCGCGATGCCCTGGCCGAGCTGATCACCCGGAGCCTGCCACACGACCGGCTCTACGGCACCCCGCTTGACTGGTGGTGACCCGGCCGGTTCCGCGCGGCCGGGTTCATGCGGGCCGGGGGAGGGTGGCGGCCCTCGTCGTCGTCGCCCCCTCTCGGACAACTCATCCGAACCAATTGAGAACCCGCCGACACTGAGCCTCGACCTCGGCCAGAAGCGTGTCTGCCAACCGGTTTTCGTCGTCAGTGCGCGGGGGGTGCTGTGCCACGGAGGAGCGGAGGGCGTCCGGCAATTCGAGGGCGTCAAGGTAGAGCTGAGCAGTGAGCACGCTCGGATCGAGGTCGTGGGCCTCCGCAAAGGTGACCCAGTGGCGGAGGGTGATCTCGTCGTAGGCGTACCGACTCCCGATCTTCATAGCGAGTCTGCGCTGACTCCGTTGTGGTGAGTACGGGTAGATCGACGCGATGTCATAGAGCGGTGCGAGCCGGGGTGGGGAATCATCGGCGTGAAGAATCGCGTAATTCTTGGCATGCGCGTCGGTGGCGCCGAGCAGAAAGTTGATCGCAAGCGCTCGAACGAAAAGCCAGACGTCTTCCTCGAGGCGGAGCGCCCGCAAGAAGGAGATGACATCGCCGGGGGATGGGCCTCCATCGGCCTGGTACTTACGCGACGGATGAATTGCGAGAGCTTGGCAGAGGTCCTCCTGATGGACACGGGTCACGGTT
Organism: Dietzia cercidiphylli; assembly: GCF_014145145.1. Lineage (GTDB taxonomy): Bacteria > Actinomycetota > Actinomycetes > Mycobacteriales > Mycobacteriaceae > Dietzia > Dietzia natronolimnaea. The sequence continues at coordinate 9,273 of NZ_JAALEA010000354.1, read as the reverse complement.
CCATCAGCGGCGACATAGCGGTCCCACCGTCGGCTGATCACAGCGGGAGTGCCGACGAAATCACTGTAGTCAGTGTTCGCCGTCGGCAATCCGACTATTCGGACGGCGTCCAGACACAGGACTTCGTTGTACGCCTGGCAGTGGAGATCGGTACCACCAGGCTTGATGATGTGCGTAGTGGGGATCGCGCCTGTCGCCTGATACCACTGGTCTGCTCGTCGGTGGAGAGCGATCTTCTCCTGAGCTCCTGCGAGCGACCAGTGCTCGCCGCGGGCCTGCCAGGATGCCTGTCTGCTGGAGACCAGCTCTCGGAGTCTCCCGCTGATGTCGGAGTCGGACATCGGTATGAGACTGCCTCCGTGGAGTTCGTCCATCGCATCGGGGCGGAGGAACTGAACAGCGCCTGCGCAATCGCGACCGACAACAGCGAGAAGAGAAAACGTGTTGCCTGCGACGGCCCCGTGATGGCGGGCGATCTGGACCCGCGCGGCCTGATTGTCGGGCAACAGTCCGTCGAGGAAGGGCTCGACCCGATCGGGGCCCCAGGCCTGACGGCGTCTGGGCATGGAGAGCGAGAGACTCCGTTCGGGGCCGGCGAGATCGTAGGAGAACCAGTGCTTGCCATGACGGTCCTCCGTCAACGTCCCCAGTCTCTGTCCAGACAGTAGGACCGCGAGTTCCTTGTCAGGCATCGGAGGACCGCTGGGTGATGTCATCTGCGACGGCGCGTGCACGGTGGGTCGCCCGGATGGCGCGTGCAGCGGCAAGCGCTGATTCGCTGAGGGGGGCAGGGTCCGCGGCAGGGTCCGCGGCGGTGAGGCCTTCGCCATCGTCCGCCGGCGTGTCGACTGCGTCGGGTGCGTCCATCGCCTCGGCCATATCGACAGCCTCGGGCAGGTGCCACGGGTGGCGGGCCGACTCGGCGGAGGGCGTGTCCGAGTCCGGCACCGGATACGCCAGTCGGATCGTGACGCCCAGAACGTCCATCATCGCGAGCACCTTGCTCAGTGACGCATTGGGAGCACGCCCGCTCTCGAAGAGGCTCACCCAGGAGCGTGTGAGATGGGCTGCCGCTGCGAGGTCGGCCTGGCTCATGCCGGCGGCGAGACGTGCGTCCCTGACCGACGTAGCGATATCGGTCAGAGTCCGGGCCCGAGCGGCGAACGTTGCCATGACGCTCCTGACGTTCGTTGTATCAGGCACAGCATAGATGTTCGGTTTATCGAACAAAAGGTCGCATGTGCGCTATTCCGAACTTTGTGTTGGTAGGGCACCGTGGGTGGACTTCTGAGCTGGTGGCGGACGACGGGCGTACCGTCGATCCCATGACCGAGCAGCAGCCGTACGAGGTGGTCCAGCGGTACCCGGAGTTCGAACTGCGGCGCTATCCCTCTCATGCCGTGGCGGAGATATCCGTTCGCGGGTCCTTCGACAGCGCCGGCAACCAGGCGTTCAGGTCGCTCTTCAAGTACATCACCGGACACAACGAGTCGGCTGGGTCCGTCGCCATGACGGCACCGGTCGTCCAGGAGCCGCCCGGCTCGGAGACGATCGCCATGACCGCACCTGTGGTCCAGACCCAGGCTGAGGACGGCGAGCACCTCGTCGCCTTCGTGCTACCCGCCTCGCTGACCGCCGCGACCGCGCCGGTGCCCACCGACCCTCGGGTGCGCATCAGACAGGTGCCCGATCGCGTCGCGGCAGCGGTGCGGTACTCAGGACGGTGGAGCGAGTCGGGCTATCGCCGCCACCTGGCCGACCTCGAGGCCGGGATCGCCCGGGCCGGGCTGGTCGCCACGGGACCGCCGAGGTTCGCCCGGTTCGACCCGCCCTTCAAGCCGTGGTTCCTGCGGCGCAACGAGGTCGTGCAGGACGTGGAGTGGCGCGACGGCGACTGAGCCCGGCTCGGTACGAGGGTATGGCCTGCGACGGATGCGCTCACTCGACGAGTGGTCACACCTGAGGGAATTGGGAAAAGCCCACCTGGGAGAACGTGATCAGGAGTGACCACGCGGCGGGTGGCCGCCGGCGGACGGCTCGGCCGGGGACTGTCCCGGAGCACCCCGCTGGCCCGCGACGAGCCGTCCACGCTGGCACCGTAGATCGGGCGAGGGCATTCTGGACGTCATGCCAGCAGACTCCAACCAGCCCGCTCCCAGCTCCGCCGCCGCAGCCAGCTCCGCCGCCGATCACGCGTCTGACGGAAAGGTCGGGCTGCGCGTCTTCGTCGAACCCCAGCAGGGCGCCACCTATGCTGACCAGCTCGCGGTCGCCCGCGCGGCCGAGGACCTGGGCTACGAGGCGTTCTTCCGCTCGGACCACTACCTCAAGATGGGCGACGTCAGCGGTCTGCCCGGACCCACCGACGCCTGGCTCACCCTGGCCGGCCTGGCCCGGGAGACCAGCTCCATCCGGCTCGGAACCCTGCTGACCTCGGTGACCTTCCGTCACCTCGGCCCGCTGGCGATCTCCCTCGCGCAGGTCGACCAGATGTCCGGGGGACGGCTGGACGTCGGCCTGGGCGCCGGGTGGTACGACGAAGAACACACCGCCTACGGCATCCCGTTCCCGCCCATCGGCGAGCGGTTCGACATGCTCGAGGACACCCTCGGAGCCCTGGAGACCCTGTGGTCGACACCCGAGGGAGAGACGGTCACGGTGCGCGGCAAGCGGATCGATCTGGTGGACTCGCCCGGTCTGCCCAAGCCGGTGCAGCAGCGGCCGCCGGTGATCGTCGGTGGCTTCGGCAAGCGCCGCACCCCCGCGCTGGCCGCCCGGTTCGCCGACGAGTTCAACGTGCCCTTCGCCGACGTCGACACCGTGGCCACCCAGTACCGCCGCGTCGACGAGGCGTGCGCCGAGCGCGGCCGGGCACCGGGGGAGATCGTGCGCTCGGCAGCCCTCGTGCTGTGCTGCGGGCGGGACGAGGCGGAGCTCGCCCGCCGCGCCAACGCCATCGGCCGGGTCGTCGATGAACTGCGGGCCAACGGCGCGGCCGGCACCCCGGATGAGGTGGTCGACACCATCGGCCGGTACTCGGCGATCGGCGCCAGGCGCATTTACCTACAGATGCTCGACATGTCTGACCTCGATCACCTCGAGCTGGTCGCTTCGGAGGTGGCGCGGCAGCTGTAGAGGAGTCCAGCGGCCCTGGTGTGCCATCCCTCGTTCGCGTCACCCTCGAGCGCACTCCGTGAGGTAATGAACCGCGGAGGAAGAACACCGAACTCCGTTGGTCCGATCGCCTCCGGGGCTGGCGGTTCCCCGCTCCGTCGGCGTTTCTCGAGTAAGGACTCCGCTGATGCTGTTCACGAGGTTGAAGAGCAGTCCCGCCGTCCTCGCGATCATCGCCATCCAGATAGTCCTGTACATCGCCCAGCTGGTGAACCCCGATGTCGCGGATCGGCTCGGTCTTCCGGGTCGTGCTGCGGCGTTGAGTGAGCGGCCGTGGAGTCCGCTGACCGTGATTTTCGTCCACGAACTCCTCGTACACGTCGTGTTGATGGTGTTGATGCTGGCGGCGTTCGGGCCACTGCTGGAGAAGTCCGCACGCGCCGTGGATGTGGTGGCGGTCTATCTGCTGGCCGGAGTGGCGGGCTCACTGGGGATGCTGGCCGCGACCGCTGCGGTCCCGGCGTGGGCGGAGGACGGGACCATCGTCGGGTCCTCGGCGGCGGTATTCGGCGTGACCGCGGCGGTGCTGGCGATGCGCCCGTCGTCACGGATCTTCGGCGGCACGACTACTCAATGGTTGGCCATTCTGGTCGCGATCAACATCGTGTTCCTGTTCTCGCTGCCGCTCGGTTCGGTGGGGCACCTGGTCGGAATCGCTGTCGGGTGGGTGTACGGGCGGTGGCTCAGGACGAGCTCGCGCCTCCATGCAGAGCCGATGGTGTGACGGGTAGAGGCACCGACCTCCACAGGAACCTGTCCCCAAACCGACACCTCAGGGTGTACGCGGAGACGAGTCGCAGCCTAGGTGCATGAGGGTCCAACTCCTGGCCATGTTCGGCAAATGGCCCCCTTCCGTTGGTTTCGGAATAGCGCTATTCTCTGAACATGGCAGTCGGAAACTCGCTAGGTTCCAGACCCCTCTCGGAGACGGAACTCTTCGATTCAGCGGCCGAAGCACTCCGTGCGAGAGTCCCGGCTGAGTGGGAGATCGATGTAGGCCAGGCTGCTACAACATCGTCCCTTGGCGGCGCAGATTCTCTGATGAACGTCGTAGCTCCTGATGGGAGCGTCGCTAGTTTTTGCGTCACCGTCAAGAACGCCGTCGTAGCGCGAGACATACCGTCGCTTAGGGAGAAGTGTGGCGAAAGTATGGCCCAGGTGCCGGGCAGTGCGTGCCTGGTGGTGACTCGCTATCTCGCGCCTGCCGACCGTGTGAGGCTCGACGATGCGGGAATTTCGTACATCGACGCGACCGGAAATATGAAGGTCTGGTCCTCTTCTCCCGCCTTCTTCCTATCGGATCGAGGTGCCGACAGTGACCCCTGGCGGGGGCCGGGGCGTCCGAGGGGCACCCTGAAGGGAGAGCCCGCCGCAAAGGTGGTCCGAGCGCTCGTTGATATCGCCGGCCCGTGGCGCGTGCGCGAACTCGCCGACATCTCTCGGGCCTCGGTGGGGTCGGTGTACCGGGTGATGCAGTTCCTCGAAGAGCAGGAGCTGGCCGAGCGGCTTCCCGACCGTCGGTTCCTCGTGCCCGACTGGGTGGCTCTTCTGCGCAGGTGGAGCGACGACTACCAACTTCTCCGGACCAATACGGTGACCCGTTGGATCGCTCCCAGGGGGTTGTCCGACCTTCTCGATACCGTGCGCGAGGACAAGGAAGGTGACTACGCGGTGACCGGGTCCGTGGCAGCAGCAGCGTGGGCTGCCTACGCGCCAGCGAGGTCGGCGATGGTGTACGTCCGAAACGCCGAGCGTGCAGCCGCGAACTGGGGGCTGCGCGAAACAGAAGCAGGGGCGAACGTGTTGCTGATCGAACCCGCGTATCCGGTCGTTATGGAGCGCGCCATGGCCGCGCTGGAGGGGCTCACCGTCGTGCGCCCGGCCCAGGTGGCTGTGGACCTCATGACCGGGCCCGGCCGGGCGCCCGCAGAGGCGAACGAGTTGATCGAATGGATGAGGGCACATGAACAATCCTGGCGATGACAATGGCGCATTCATCCTCGCGCACGATCTCCTCTCTGCGCTGCGTGAATGACCGGAGCCCCGACCAGTCACCGGTCCGCTCGGGCCCGCCGGCGGTCCAGTGCCCGCATGACCTGGGACGCGCTCGCGCCGTGGAGCACGAGGGAGGCGATGATGACCAGCGACACTGCCGGCCACAGCGACCAGCCGTCCTCCTTGGGGAAGTACCCCATCGCGTAACAGAGGTAGAAGAGCGAACCCACGCCGCGGACGCCGAACACGGACACGACCATCCGCTCGTCACGGCGGAGTGTGCGGTCCCCGAGGAGCGAGGCCCAGGCGGCGAGTGGACGGACCACCAGCAGGACGCCGGCCGCCACCGCCACGTGGGTCCACTGCAGGCGGGGGAGCGCGTCGGAGACGAACGAGGCGCCGATCACCAGCAGGACCAGCAGCGTGAGCAGGTGCTCGGTGTACTCGACGAACTCGTGGAAGTGCTCGTGGCGCTCGTCGTCACGCTCGGACGCGCGGACCCCGAGCGCCGCGCAGAACACGGCGAGGAAGCCCCACCCGCCCAGCAGCTGGCCGACGCCGTAGGCCAACAGGAGCGTGGCCACGGCGGCGGCGGGTTCGGCGAATCCCACGAGCCGATGGTCCCCCACGCGCACGCGGTAGACCGCGCCGGCCCGCCCGTCCGCCAGCTAGCCAGCCCGGCCGTCCGCCAGCCCGCGGGGCCCACTCGACGAATGGTCTCATCTGATGGATTTCGTCACACCCCACCTGGGAGAACGTGAACGGGATCGACCGAGCGATGAATTGGCCGCAAGGCATCAGCCACCACGCGGCGGCAGAGTCCGCGCCGGTCGGGGATTGCCAGCGGGTGTGTGAGGGGCGGGGTTGTCGTCGTCGTTCTCCCCGGCCGCCGAGAGTGAGGGCCTCGATCGCTCCGCGCCGAACAACCGGCGTCACCGAGCCCGCCGGCGCACCCCGCCGAACCAGCGTCGCTACCGCGCCCTCCGGCGCACCCCGCCGTAGATCACCTGATGGGTGATGAGCCGTTGGAGCACCACATCGGACGCCGGTGCGGGGACACGGACACCCCGGCCGGGCGGGGTGAAGACGATGAGTCCGTCGCGCAGCGGACCGAGCACCGAGCCCCAACGGCGCCTCGGTGGCCGGTAGTCGCGCAGCGGTCTGCCCTCGAGATGCGCTCGGATGTTGCGTGCGACCAGGAGGTGTCCGCGGTTGCGTGCGGAGGTGCGTCGGTGGCGGCCACATCTCCGACTGCAAAGACGTCACTGTGTCCGGACACCCGTAGCGTCGGCTCCACGCGGACGAAGCCCCGGTCGTCGAGCACCTCCGGGGGCAGCCACTCTGTGTTGGGCGAGACGCGGCCGACCGCCCAGATCACTACATCTGCTGTGGTCGGTGGCTGACCCGTCGTCCAGCTCACGGTGGCGCTGGTGAGATGCTCGTCGTCGTCGTCATTAAGGCCGCCGTGGCCCGCATTCCCACCGTCACCGTCCCCACCCGGCAGCTCCGCGCGGTGACCGGGATGCAGGCCCACGCCCAGGGCCTCCAGTCGTGTGCGCACCCGGTTCCAGACGCGGTCATGGTGATGGGGAAGTGCGCGGTCGCCGGGGAAGTAGACGTTCACGGCCTTGGCCGGCCAGCGTTCGGCCACCTGCGCCGCCGAGCTCAGGGCCGCCGCGCCGCCGCCGATGATCGCCACCGTCTCTGATGCCGCGAGGCGCTGGTGGGGGAGGAGGATGTCGGCGTCGACGCCGCGGGTGTCCTGGAGCGTGGGGTGGCGCCAGAATCCGTTGGTCACCCCGGTGGCGACGACGACGACGTCGTACGGTTCCTCGACAACCGTGCCGTCCGCGAGCCGCACGCGCACGATCCGCTTATCGGTGTCGAGGGCGGTCGCGCTGCCGTGCACGATCCGGACGGGGTCGAGGCCCCGGAACCGGCTGTAGGCGATGCGGTAGTCGCGCGTCCACGCCTCCGGCCGGGCCAGCCGCAGGCCGAGCTCCTGGCCGCTGACGAACTCCGGCTTGGCGGTGATGCCCACGACGTCTGCGTGCGCGCGGAGCGCGATCGCGGTGAGGACGCCGGTGTCCCCGAGGCCCACAACGACGACTCGGGGGCGGCTCACGCGGAGGTCGTGGTCCGGTTCTTCTCGTGCGGGCTCTTCTTGGGCGGGCGGGGGATGAACAGCGACACCCGCTCCACCACGCGGGCGTACTCGGGTCGCCGCTCGAGGCTGCGCTGCTCCATCATCGGGATGCTCACGGCGAGGAACATCGCCAGCATGGCAAAGGTGCCCACGAACACCCACCACGCGCCGGGCCAGGCCGAGAGGCCGAACAGGCCCATGGAGAACCAGATCCCGCATTCGCCGAAGTAGTTCGGGTGCCGGGACCACGACCACACGCCGGTGTCCATGACCTGTCCGGGCGTCCGGGTGGCAATGAAGCGGTGCATCTGCAGGTCGGCGATCGTCTCCAGGGCCAGCGCGGCCAGGCCGACGCCGAACGCCACGAAGTCCAGCCAGCCGAGCGGCTCACCGGCCCTGGTCGCCACCACGTAGACGGGGACGAGTCCGGCGAAGACCTGCAGGGTCGGGAAGACGTGGATGCCCATCAGGTCGGCCACGAACTCGAAGCGGCCGGCGCGCTCGCGGACCATCGGGTAACGCCAGTCCTCGTGGTGCATGCCGGGGAAGGTGCGGATCCAGTTGATGGTCAGCCGCACCGCCCAGGCCAGCAGCACGATCATCATGAGCCACCAGCGGACGTCGTTCACGCCCGCGTCGGCGGCGATCCACCAGTAGAACGCCAGCAGCGGTGGGATGACCGACCAGAAGGCGTCGTAGAAGGTGGAGTTCCCGTAGAAGCGGCTGAACGCGAAGATCACGACGGTCGCGATGAGGTCGGCGATCAGGCCGTCCAGCCACAACTGGCCGCTGTCGAGCCCCCACAGCAGCCACGCCAACCCGGCGCCGATGGCGATGATGTAAGCGATGCCGATCCGCAGGAGTGACGCAGCTTGACTCATGTCAGGCAGGGTAATGACCGTTCTGCGCGCGGGCCTGCGGAACGGTGAGATGTGGTGGGGCTGTGGAGTGGTGTGGTCTTGAGCGCTACCCGCTGGGCAAGGCCGCGTCCGCTCACCCCGGGTGACCGGGGGAGGGCCCGCGCTGGGTGTGCCCACTCGTCGACCGGTCGCATATGACGGATTCCGGGAAAACCCACCTGGGGAAACGAGATCAGGTGTGACCCCGCGGCGGGTGGTGCCCGGTGGCGGTGACGTGGCGGGCGGCGTTCACCGACGGGCCGACCATGGCCGTGTGGTCAGCCCAGGCCGAAGAGCCTTCCTGCAAGTCCCAGTGCCATGACCAGGACGATCAGCACGATGATCCCCAACAGCACGTAGATCCCGATGCGGGACCCGGACTTGGTCGGGCTCTGCCCGGTGCGTGCGCTGTCGGAGGCCAGCGACGTGGAATCCGAGTCCGGCGTCTGCGGTCCCGTGGGCGAGCCGCCGGCGTCGAGGTCGGGGGACTCGCTGGGATCCGGGTCTGACGGGAGGGAGTTGGCCATGCCCCACTTTTGCACGAGCGTCGCTCGGCGTGCCCGCGGGTGTCCGGTGCGGGTAGGGCCGGCGGGGACTTGAGTAACGGCTGTGCCGCCGCTGGAGGGGCAGTCGGAGGTAATCGCGCTGGGGTTCCAGACCGTCCCCGAGTTTCGCTCACCGACCTGGCCCGACGGTCCGGTTCCGCCGCAACTGCATCCGGACTCCTTTGTGGATCGCCGACTCCGAGCCGGCCGGGGGCAGGGGGCGCGGCCGGCCGCGAGGTTGAGCCAATGCGCCCCGTGGTGGCGTCCCGCCCCGGCGCATGACTCTGTCCCGTTAGACGCGAGTGCGGCGAGTGGTCAGAGCCGTCGGATTTCGTCTCGCCGGACCACGGTGAATGTGAGCGGAAGTGCCCTGTCGACGATATGAGGCCGGGCGACCGAGGCGAGGCGCCGCGGGGCCGCTGGCGATCGCCTCGGTCTGCGAGCCTTCGCGTCTGACCGCGTCTGACCGCGAACGATCGCCTCGGCCTAAGAACGACCGCGTCGGGGGGGGGGG
>NZ_JAALEA010000353.1 GCF_014145145.1 Dietzia cercidiphylli | reverse complement strand
ACCGGACGAACCGGTCGAACCGGTCGAACCGGACGGGGGCTGTCCCGATGCGTGACAACCGACCACTGTGGCCCCTGGTCGCTGACGAGATGAGTTCCGACGACCTCGACCGCCTCGACGCCACCCTGACCGAGTGGGCCGGAGTGTCGCTGCACTCCGCCACGATGAACGACCTCACCCAAGCACAGCACTCACTCGACCTGTTCCACGAGGCCGCGGTGAAGGTGTACGCCAGCAAGCTCACCGACGCCGGCATCGCCGAAGTTGAGTCCCACGCGAACGGGGGCAAGCCGTGAACCCACTGGCAAATATGCTCGCCGACATTGTCGACCACCGCCTCGAGGGCGCCGCCTGCACCGGAGAGCACCACCTGTTCGACCCCCGCGCCGACGACGAGACCCAACCCGACTACGCCGACCGGGTCGACCTCGCCCGCATGGTGTGCGGCACCTGCCCGGTTCTCAACGCCTGCCACGGCGTAGCCCAGAACATGCGACCCAACCACCGCGTCGGCGTGTGGGCCGGCATCGCCTACGACCACCGCGGCCGACCAGTCCGCACCCCCTCGAAGGAGTCCAAGTGATCCGCCCCCAGATCGACGTATCCGCGCACGTCTACCGCAGCGACACCCAAGTGGTCATGAAGCTGAACCGCGAGACATTCCGGATGACCGACCGAGAGGCCGTACTGCTCGCAGACGCCCTGGTCGACGCCGCCGAAGTAAAGGAGACACCATGACGGGCACCTTCTACGCCCGCCTGCGCGTCCCTCACCAGCCCATCGAACTGAAACTCGCACCCGCCACCGATGGAGTACGCCTGCAGTTCGGAGACCGCTACCTGTACCTCAACGAACGGATCGCCCGGCAACTCGCCGACGCAATCCACGACGCAATCGACGTGACGCCATGACCGCCCGCCCACTAGCCCCGCTGATTCATGGAGTGTGAGGACGGCTTCTGCCGGGTGACGGTGGGTGCGATTGCGTCCATGGGCGTGCGGGAGCGCCGGCTGGCGCTGCCGGTGGCGGGTCTCCGGGTGGTGCTGTCGTGGGCGGGCAGGTGAGGTCAGGCGGGTTTGGGGATCGCGGCGATCGTGCTGAACACGGCGACGATAGCGACCGCCCAGGGCCACGTTTCGGGGATTTTCACTCTTCGTCGTCGGCCGCTGCGGGCCAGTCGGGCCGCGGCGTGGAGGAAGCGGTAGCGCAGCGCTTTGGGCTCGCACAAGGCCAGGACTGCGGCGTCGCCGGTGCAGGCCAGCATCCGAGTCCAGGCCACGAGGTCAGCGGCGAGCATCACCGCCACCAGCCACGCCTGGTTGAGGGCGAACTCCCGGGAGGGAAGCCGGCCGAGCCCGGTGTCTTTGGCGTGTCGGATCCGGTCCTCCACTCGGGCGTGAGCCCGGTGCCTGGCCTCGAGGAATTGGAGCTGGCCGGTGGCGGTGTTGGTGACGAACGCCTGGTAGCGCCACCCGTCGATCTCCTCGAACATCGATAGCTGGGCGCCCGGGTGGGGCCGTTCGCGGCGGACGATGACTCGCATCCCCGCCGGCCACTTGGCGAGCAGCCCGGGGGCGAGGAATCCGGTCAGTTCGGCAACCTCGGCCCCGTCGCGGATGTCGCCCGACGGGTTCAATGCCGGCCCCCACGCTTCCTCGGGGCAGGTCGCGATGGCCCGGCGTAGCGGGGCGGTGATGGAGAAT
>NZ_JAALEA010000352.1 GCF_014145145.1 Dietzia cercidiphylli | reverse complement strand
CGCGGTTCTGCTCGGTGACCCAGTTCAGCAGGTCATGGGAGGCGCCGGCGCCGTCGGAGCGGATCAGCAGATCACGTCGATGGTTGGCGGGGACCTGGGCGATCGCCTGGCCCAGGACGTCGATGTGGTCGGCGGCGGTGTTCGACCCGGCGTTGCCCGGCCGCAGGCTCGCCGCGAGGAACTCGGTCGTGTTGTCGCACCACACGCCGATCGGGTGGTAGCCGAAGGTGCGCTTGTACGTCGGAGCTGCATGTTCCTTCTCGCTGTGGGTGACCACGATGGTGGCGTCCACATCAAGCACGATTGTGGCTCCCAGGTCCCGGCCCGCACACTTGGATGCGGGCACTCCGCCGGGCAGGTGGGACCACACATGCCGCCGCGTGCGGGCTCGCGCCACCTGGATCTTCTTGCGCTTGCCGGCGGTGACCTCGTCCAGAGTGCGCCACACCGTCGGTGCCGACGCCACCGGGCCCAGAGCCTCGGATTGGTGGCGCAGGACGCCGATGTCGGAGATGGACTCGCCGCCATCTGTGAGCATCACCGCGAGGTCGATCAGCACCCGGCCACGGTCATGGATCGGGATGAACCGTCTGCGAGTCATGGCCTTCGACAGTTCGGCGGTCAGCCCCACTCGATCCGCCAGAAGGCGTGGCGCGATGGCTCCGGCGTGGGAGATCACTCCGACACCGTCAGCAGTAACGGACAGACCAGACGACCACGACGTACGCTTCACCTACCGAGTGCTTTCTGTGTGGGGATATGGAACCTTCGACAAGTCCCAGTTTCCCCTGTTCAGGAAGCACTTCGGTCAATTTTCGCCCGGCAATCCTCAGATCCCCGTGAACTACCGGGGCTAGGCCCCGCGGTCCTCGTCGACGGCGACAGCCTCGCAACACTCAGGTGGTGCGTCGCCGTAGCCGTGCGAGAGAAGCGGCGCAACGGCACCCGCCCAGGCCCCGTCCTCGCAGCACTCGACCACGCCGCCGCACAAGCAATGACCGCCGCACGCCTAGCGGACATACCCGAACCCGCCCCACGCCCACACTCAGAGCAGTGGCTCACCACCGGACAGGTAGCCGACCGGCTGGGAATCTCGAGAAGGCAGGCACAACGCCTCGCCGGCACCCTCGAGGCCCGCCGGGTGGGACAGACCCTCATGTTCGACCCCGACACCGTTCACGAATACGCCACCAGCAAGGAGACACAACATGTCCGCTGATATCGGAATCCTCCACCGCGCCGTCGAAGAGTACGTCGCCAGCATGAGCAAGCCCGAGTTCGAGGGATTCGTCGCCATGACCCGGGACCCCGAAGAGAGCAAGCCCGACCCCGCCGCCGCCGAGACCGATCTCGACAAGATCAGCGGCCGCATGTTCGGGGGCGGCAAGTGACCCCCAGCCTGAACCTCACCTACCGGGACGCCTCGAGCCACACCGACGCCAAGACCCTGCTCGCCCTGTTCGAGCGAGCCGCAGACACCTACGGGCTCGAGCCGTTCACCAGCGACGGACTCACCGAAGCCCGCCGCATCCTCGACCTCGCCGACCAAGTCGACAAGGCCGCATGGGACGCCAAACAGAACAAGCCCTACAAGGCAATCTCCACCGCCCTCATCGACGGAGCACTCGACCCCACCGAAGCGGTCACCAAGATCACCCAGGCCGAACACCAGGCCAAGATGAACGAAGGCGCCCACACCCCCGCCTCCCGGCTGGCAATCAACATCCGCGGCGCCGCCGTGCCCCACGTCCGCGACCAGGACGAGACCACCATCCTCGAATGGCTATCGGCACCGTTCGGGCAGGCCGTCGCCAACGCATCCGCCCACGCCGACGTAGTCGACTCCATCCTCGGAACCGAACCCAGGCGAGACGCACCCGGCGTCCGCTCACTGGACCACCACTGGGCACCACGAGCCAACCAGCTCAAGCGAGACCGCAGACTCGCCCGAGCATGGGAAGACCTCGCCACCGCCCTCGACGACGTCTACACAATCGCCGCAATCGTCCACGAGATGCGAGCCAACCAGATCATCCGCCCCGCAGTCACCGACACCCGCGAAACGGTGTGGGCGCAAGTCTGGGAAACCATCCCGCAGGGCGCCTTCAACGGCGACACCCGACCCGGCCGCACCCGCGAGTTCTACCGCGCCCACCGCCACCAGCACCGCCTCACACTGGCCACCGCAAGCCAGCTCGACCGCAACGCCGGCGAACTACCCGACGACCTCGACCAAATAGCCGAGGAATCAATGCGCATGCGCGACCGCATGGCAAACGCCGGCTACCAATCAGTGTTCCCAAGCCGGTAACCAACAGACTCCCGCGAAGTGCCACCGCGGGAACCCCGGCCGGTCCGCGACGTGGCATAACGCGGACCGGCCCCTGGGGGGTGACTCCCCCGAAGGGCACACGGACAGACCCCTCGGCTTACGGCTCCTCCCTCCCCGCACCGAATATCCACAGGGTTGTTCGGTGTTGTGCTGGTCGGAGTGTTGGGGATCGGTTCTGGTGCCCGGCCTCGCCGTTGGCAGACCTTTGTCCCCACCCGCCTTTATAAGCGAGTTCCTTATTTAGTTGGGTTCGTGGGCTTCTCCTAGCGCGACTCGGAGGCGGTTGTACGTTATTCGGATGAGCAGAGCGAGTGAGCGGGGTCCGGGCGCGGCGATTCTTGGTCTTGTCGCTGTTGGCGGGTTCCTCGTGGGTGGGATTGTTTCCTGGCTGGTGACCGGGAGCGCATCTGCCGATTGGGTGGGTGCGATCGGCCAGTGGGTTGGTGGGATCGGCACGATTGCGGCGGTGTTGTGGGCCGCGCACGTGTTCCGGGATGAGCGCCGACAAATTGATCTCGAGCGGGCCGGACGCTTGAGGGCGCAGGAGGATCAGGCGTCACGCTTCAGCGTGAACGTGCGCGTTCATGGCCGTAGTGGCCTGTACGCGATGAGTTTCGCGGTGACGGGTGTGAACGAGACGAACGGGAACGTGGTGGTCACTGACGTCGAGGTCCCGGTCCTCACGCAGAAGTCATCCAGACTGCCCCAGGAGGTCGTACCTGGAATTGCGGTTCTCAAGTGGGTGCCGAATCCGTATCAGTGCGCAGACGACGACGAGGTACGGCACTTCGGTGAGCGCTATCCCGTCACAGTGACCTACTCGATTGACGGTGTCAGTTGGGTGCGGACGGGGGAGGGTCCTCCGGCCAGAGTTTCCGAGCTGTCCTGAGGTCCGCGGACACCGCTGCAACCGACGTGCTTATCGCCGTGGTCCAGGTGCTGTTAGTAACAGGAGCTGGGTGGTCACCGTTAGGGCATGGACACCCTACGGGTGGCGGGGTCTTGATCCCCTCCCCACGATTTCCCACGAGCCATTTCCCGTTATCGCGTCACGGCACGACAAGTAACCCGCCCTGGAAAGGTGCGAGCTTCGTCGTGACCCCCTGGCACGTCCGGCCGGACCATGCAGGGAGCGCCCCAGCCCGTTCTGGGGTGTGCATACGGGAGACGGTTGGTTTGGGGCGGAACCGTCCTGAAAACGCCCTCTAGATCGCACGCTGAGCGATCACCGCGCCAACCGTGGTCAATGAGGGCCACGGTTGGACGGAAACGGCTCAGGGAGCGATTCAGGGGGTGTTGTCGAGGATCTGCCGGATCATGGCGTCGCGCTCGCGGTCGACCATCTCGGCCGCCTGGAGCAACGCGTACCCGAGGGTTCGGCACTCCTCGACGGACAGGACCGGCGGCGGCGTGGTGCCGTTGTGGGTCCACATGGAGATGGTGGGCACGTCCTCGTCGTCGTGCTGCATGACCCACACCTGTGCCCGGTAGCGGCGCTTGCCGCCCTGGTCGTGGGTGACGTATTCGTCCCAGACGACGCCGGTGCTGCGTGACCTGGTCCGGCTGGTTTCGCCGTGGTCGTTGGTGTGCTCGGACTCGTTGGTCCACCACTGGTCGCCGCTCATCGGAGGCCCGCGATCCACGACTGGTGCGCGGTGTCCCAGGCTGTGCGTGCCTTCGTGAGCGCGTCTGCGAGCTCGACGGCCTGATCGGGGCTCATGTCGAGCTCACCGAGGACGGACAGGATCGGCGGCGTTGCCACGCCGTTGTCGACGAGGGACACGACCTCGACTGTGATCTTCTGCCGGGTGTTGGTCGGTCCGCCGGCGATGATGTGGCGGTAATGCGTGATGTCGTCGCCCGTGAGCGGTGGCGGTGTGGGATGCTGGCTGTTGGCCATGACGGTTACCTCGTCTTGGTCGCTGGCCCCGAGCGTTCCCGCGCTACGGGGCCATTTCTATTGACCAACACAAGGCAACTTGTACGCCAGTTGCACGACCTGCGAATCGCGCAGCATAAATGCCGCTTGACCTGCGTGAACCTTGCGCCCCCGAGAGGATTCGAACCCCTGACCAGCCGGGTAGAAACCGGATGCTCTATCCACTGAGCTACGGAGGCCTGCGACGCTCGCGTCCGGCGTCGCCGGAAGAATGGTAGCCGATCCGGGGGTGTGCGCAGCAGCCGCGAATCGGCCCGGGGGCGATCGGGTTAATACGATGGTGGCCATGACGTCGTCCAAGTCGACACCCACCACCGCCGGACCGCTCAGGACCCGCAGCGTGGTGCCCGTGGTGATCCTGCTCGCGGTGGTGGCCGCGGCGGTGGTGATCCCGCTCTCGGGCATGTCCACCGAGGTGGCGCTCGCGCTGGTGGGCGTCCCGGACCCGGGCGTTCTCACCACGGCCGGGCTCCCGGCGGTCCGCGCGATGGGCGAGTTGCTCGCGGCGGTGGCGGTGGGGACGGCCCTGTTCGCGGCGTTCTTCACACCGCCCCAGAAGGACAAGACCCTCGACGTGGACGGCTACCGCTCGCAGCGGATCTCCTCGTGGGCCAACATCGCCTGGGCGGTGGCCGCGGCACTGCTCATCCCGCTGACCCTGTCGGACGTCTCCGGCCGAACCCTCTGGGAGTCGCTGCCGCCGGACCAGTGGATCGTGGCGATCAGCCAGATCGACGTGGCCTCGTCCTGGCGGTGGGCGGCGGTGATCGCACTGGTGGCCGGGATCGGTCAACGGCTCACCCTGAGTTGGCGCTGGTCGGTGATCTGGCTGGGCGTCTCGGTGCTCTCGCTGCTGCCGGTGGCGGCCACGGGACACGCCTCCGGGAGCACGGCGCACGACATCGCCACCAACTCGTTGATCATCCACCTGTTCGCCGCGGCGTTCTACGTGGGTGGGCTGGTCGCGGTGCTCGCCCACACCATGCGGGGCGGCTCCCGCGTGGCACTGGCGCTGCGCCGCTACTCGGTGGTGGCCACCATCGCGATCGTCGCGCTCGGGTTCTCCGGAATCATCAACGCGCTCGTGCGGCTGCACCCCGCCGACCTGTTCTCCTCGACCTACGGGCTGCTGGTGCTGGCCAAGGCGCTGGTGCTGGTCCTGCTCGCGATGTTCGGGCTGGCGATGCGCCGCCGGATCATCGCCAAGATCGAATCCAGATCGGCCAACGCCCCCGTCGACCGCGGAACCCTGTTGCGGATCGGGCTGGTCGAGGCCGTGGTGATGGCGGGCACGATGGGGCTCTCGGTCTCGCTCGGCCGCACCCCGCCGCCGGCGCCGCTCTACGTCCCCACCCGCCAGGAGGCGCTGCTGGGTTTCGAGCTCCCCGGCCCGTTCTCCTTCGGCACCGTGCTGGGGTTGTGGCGCTTCGACCTGGTGCTGGGCCTGGCCGCCGTCGTCCTGCTGAGCCTCTACGTGTGGGGCCTGATCACCCTGCGCCGCCGCGGCGACTCCTGGCCGGTGGGCCGGACCGTGGCCTGGGTGCTCGGCTGTGTCCTGCTGTTCCTCACCACCAGCTCCGGTATGGGGATGTACATGATGGCCGACTTCGCCAGCCACATGGTGGGGCACATGCTCATCTCGATGCTCGTGCCGGTGCTCCTCGCGCTCGGCGGGCCGCTGACCCTGGCGCTGCGGGCGCTCCCGGCGGCGGGGCGCGGGAACCCACCCGGGCCGCGCGAGTGGATCGTCGAGTTCATCAACAACCCGCTCTCGCGGTTCCTCACCCACCCGATCGTCGCGTCGGTGCAATTCGTGGCGGGTTTCTACATCATCTACTTCGGCGGGTTCTACGAGGCTCTGGCCTCCGAGCACCTGGGCCACATGTTCATGAACGTCCACTTCCTCATCAGCGGTTACCTGTTCTACTGGGTGATCATCGGGGTCGACGCGGCGCCGCGGCACTTCTCGCCGCTCTACAAGCTCATGGTGCTGCTCAGTTCGCTGCCGTTCCACGCCTTCTTCGGCATCATGCTGATGAACTACAAGACCGTGCTCGCCGAGAACTGGTACGGCGGGATCGGGCTCCCCTGGATCCCGGACCTCCTGCAGAGCCAGCAGGTCGGAGGCGGCGTCGCGTGGGCGGCGGGGGAGATCCCGCTGTTCATCGTCATGTTGGCTCTGGCCTGGCAGTGGTACCAGAGCGACATGCGGGACGCG
The DNA here is from genome assembly GCF_014145145.1 of Dietzia cercidiphylli. GTDB lineage: Bacteria > Actinomycetota > Actinomycetes > Mycobacteriales > Mycobacteriaceae > Dietzia > Dietzia natronolimnaea. The sequence continues at coordinate 14,542 of NZ_JAALEA010000352.1, read as the reverse complement.
CGGCGCGGCGAGCGGCAGGCCGATCGTGACGACGACGCCGAGCTCAAGGCCTATAACGAGATGCTCGGTGAGATGTCCCGCGCCGACCGCCGGGCCTGAGAGGCGCCCACCTCGTCGTCGTCGGGACCCCCGTTCCACACCCCTCCCGCCCCTCCACAGGGCGGGCACCGCGAGCGGTGCGACCGGGATACGACGACGACGAGGTGGGGCACGCTCTGGAGCACGAGGCCGACGCACGGTCGGTCCGAGTGTGACAGGAGCGAGACCATGAACGAGACCCACACCACCGTCCGCGGAACCGTGATCACCGACCCCACCACCCGCCGCGTCGGAGAGGACTCGGTGTTCTCCTTCCGGGTGGCCAGCAACACCCGCTACCAGGACCGCGACACCGGGGAGTGGAAGACCGGCGGCACCCTGTACTTCTCGGCCAACTGCTGGGGCAGGCTGGCGCAGCGGGCGTCGGGGAAACTGGTCAAGGGCGACGGCGTGATCGTCCAGGGTCGACTTCTCACCAACGAGTACGAGAAGGACGGCAGGATCCAGCGCGACCTGGAGATGCGGGTGACCGCCCTGGGCCCGGACCTGTCGCGGATGGACGTGACCATGCGCAGGGCCCAACCGGAGGGGCCCGGCATCTCTCCCGACGGGGAGGGGGCGGGGCAGTCGCAGGGCGCGGACGGCGTGGAGGACGTCATGGAGATCGGCTCCCGGGACGCCGACGACGCGCCGGAGGGGCGGGCCACCGACAGCGCGTTCGCGGAGGCGGTCCGGGTCTGAACCGGCAGGGCCGCGGGTAGCCCTCCGCCGTGCTCACCGAGGCCGCGGGTGGGCACGTAACATGGGGGTCGTGCCCGCGGTCCAGCCGCGGCGATGTGAACTATTTGCGCAGGTGAGAGGGCAGAAGTGGCCGAGTTTATTTACACGATGAAGAAGGTTCGCAAGGCGCACGGGGACAAGGTGATCCTCGACGACGTGACGATGTCCTTCTATCCCGGTGCGAAGATCGGCGTCGTGGGGCCCAACGGCGCGGGCAAGTCCTCGATCCTCAAGATCATGGCCGGCCTCGATCAGCCCTCGAACGGCGAGGCGTTCCTCGACCCCGAGGCCAGCGTCGGCATCCTCATGCAGGAGCCCGTGCTCGACGAGACCAAGACGGTCAAGGAGAACGTCGAGGACGGACTCGGCGAGACCATGGTGCAGATCCGCCGGTACAACGCGGTGGCCGAGGCGATGGCCACCGACTACACCGACGAGCTCATGGAGGAGATGGGTCGGCTCCAGGAGCAGCTCGACGCGGTGGACGCCTGGGACGTGGACTCCCAGATCGAGCAGGCCATGGACGCACTGCGTTGCCCGCCGGGCGACTCGCCCGTCACCCACCTGTCCGGTGGCGAGATGCGCCGCGTCGCGCTGTGCAAGCTGCTGCTGAGCAAGCCCGACCTGCTCCTGCTCGACGAGCCCACCAACCACCTCGACGCCGAGTCGGTGCTGTGGCTGGAGCAGCACCTGGCCGCCTACCCGGGCGCCGTCCTGGCCGTCACACACGACCGTTACTTCCTCGATCACGTGGCGCAGTGGATCTGTGAGGTCGACCGCGGCAAGCTGCACCCCTACGAGGGCAACTACTCCACCTATCTGGAGAAGAAGGCCGAGCGTCTCGAGGTCCAGGGCAAGAAGGACCAGAAGCTGCAGAAGCGCCTCAAGGCCGAGCTCGAGTGGGTCCGCTCCGGCGCCAAGGCCCGCCAGTCCAAGTCCAAGGCGCGACTGGCCAAGTACGAGGAGATGGCGGCGGAGGCCGAGAAGCACCGCAAGCTGGACTTCGAGGAGATCCAGATCCCCACCCCGCCGCGCCTGGGCAACGTGGTGGTCGAGGCGGACAAGCTGCAGAAGGGCTTCGACGACCGCGTCCTGATCAAGGATCTGTCGTTCACCCTGCCGCGCAACGGCATCGTCGGCGTGATCGGTCCCAACGGTGTGGGTAAGACCACCCTGTTCAAGACGATCGTCGGGCTCGAGGAGCCGGACGCGGGTTCGGTGCGGGTCGGCGACACGGTCAAGCTGAGCTACGTGGACCAGTCCCGCGCGAACATCGACCCCGAGAAGTCGGTGTGGGAGGTCGTCTCCGAGGGCAACGACTTCATCGAGGTCGGCCAGAACGAGATGCCGTCGCGCGCGTACGTGAGCGCCTTCGGCTTCAAGGGCCCGGATCAGCAGAAGAAGGCCGGCGTGCTGTCCGGCGGTGAGCGCAACCGCCTGAACCTCGCGCTGACCCTCAAGGTCGGCGGCAACCTGATCCTGCTGGACGAGCCGACGAACGACCTGGACACCGAGACCCTCGGCAGCCTCGAGAACGCCCTCGAGGACTTCCCGGGCTGCGCCGTCGTGATCTCGCACGACCGGTGGTTCCTCGACCGCACCTGTACCCACATCCTCGCGTGGGAGGGCAACGTCGCCGAGGGGCAGTGGTACTGGTTCGAGGGCAACTTCGAGGGCTACGAGCAGAACAAGGTCGAGCGACTGGGCCCCGACGCCGCCCGCCCGCACCGGGTCACCCACCGCAAGCTGACGCGGGACTGACGCGCATGGGATCGCACGCCGCGCCCGACACGCAGACCCCCGGAGCCGTCCACCGGGTCCACATCCCCCTGCGCATCGCGGACTTCGTGGGCAAGCACGTCAACAACGTGCGGTTCCAGGAGTTCTCCCAGGACGCCAGACTGATGTGGTTCCGGGACAAGTTCGGCGTCCCCGGGTCACGGGTGCCGATCTCGCTGGCGCGGTGGATGGAGATCGACTTCCGCCGGGTCATCGGGTACGGCGCCACGAGCGTGTGGGTGGACGTCGAGGTCCTCCGGGTCGGCCGGACCTCGTTCACGATGAGGACCTCGATCGGGTCGGATTCCACGGGCCCGGAACCGTGCGCGGTCGTCGACACCGTGTTGGTGGTGACGGCACCGGACGAGACCACGACACTCGAGATCAGTCCCGAGGAGCGCGCGGCGCTGCTCGGTGAGCGCGAGGAGGCGAGATGAGTCCCGGTGAGCAGACCCCGGACCGGGGGACGTTCCGCTGCACCCTGCAGGTGCGGTGGGCGGACTTCGACCAGTTCGGGCACGTCAACAACGTCAAGTACATCGAGTACGCGCAGGAGGCGCGGATCCTGTTCGTCCGCAGCCGCTTCGGCCCGTTCGGGCTCGGCAACCTGCCGCAGGTCGTGCGCCGGGTCGAGATCGACCACCTCCGTCCGGTGCTGCGGGACTCGACGTCCGTGGACGTGGAGATCGAGGTGGAACACGTCGGGACCACCTCGTACCAGATCAGGCAGACGATCTTCGACGCCGCGGGCGAGGTCTGTTGCGCGTTGCGCGTGGTGATGGTCGCCTACGACGCCTCCACCTCTACGGCCGTGGAGATCCCCACCGGGGTGCGTCATGTCCTGGAGGCCGCGCACCAGCGCGCCGCGATCACCGACGAGGGGCCCGCGGAGTGACCGAGCAGCTCGTCTACGAGGCCGGGGGACCGCTCGGTGCCTCCGGTGAGCCGGGACGGCGCGTGTTCACCGCGGCGCTGCCCGTCCGATGGTCGGATCAGGACCTCTACCACCACGTCAACCACGCGCGGATGATCACGCTCCTCGAGGAGGCCCGCATCCCGTGGCTCTTCGAGGAGGGCATCCCCACCGCCACCCTCACCGCCGGCGCGGTGATGACCGAGCTCGCCGTGAAGTACCGCGGCCAGATCACGCGCGCCGACGGCCCGATCCGGGTGCGCATGTGGTGCGAGAAGGTCGGCGCCGCCATGTTCGTGGCCCGTCACGAGGTCCGTGGGCGCGCCACCGGAGACTCGGCGCCCGCGGCGGTCGACTGCACGGCCACCATCGCCGCGTTCGACCTCGCCACCCAGCGGCCGCGTCGGTTCACGCCGGCCGAGCGGGAGCACCTGATGGAGTTCCGCCACGGGGCTCCGGCGTGACCCTGCCGGGCGCCGGCGGGGCGGAGGGAGTCGGCGGGACGGGGGACGACATGATCGCCGTGCCCGACCCCGCCGACCGGGATGACCTGCGGACCCTCCTGCGCCGGCTCCTCAGGCTCGACGAGGCGGCGGTGGTCCGTCTGACCAGCGGTGACGACGGACGGATGCGAGTGTGGTCCCGGACGCCCTTCGGCGCCCTGGTGGTCCGCGCAGTGGGTGGACACTGCCCGGGTGGCGACGTGGTGTGCGGAGCCGACCACCTGCTCACCGAACTCGACCTGCTGCCACGCGGCGACACCGCCGGTCTCGTCGACCCCGGGATGCCCCTCACCTCCTCCTGGCAGGGGTTGCTCCCGCCGACCGACGGTTTCCAGATGCTCGAGGCGATCCCGGCCCAGGTCCTGCTGGATCTGACCGAGTCCGGTCGCGGCGCAGCCCGCGAGAACGCCGGGCCGGCCGGCCTGCCGCCCTCGCTGCTGGACCAGGAGGTGCTCACCGTGCGCGCGGACACCGACAGTCCCGTGGGAGTGGACATGCGGACCGTGTTCTCCATAGTGATGTGTGGGTTCGTGCCCGAGCGGGCAGGGCGCGCACCGGAGGGTGAACCGGTCCGGGTGAGTGAGCGCGGGGCGTGGCTCCGGGTGGACGCCCGCTACGGCACGGCGTTCCGCCGGACCGATTCGCTCACTCTCGAGCCGCGATGACGCCACCGGGATTCTCGGTCTCCTGGCCCGGGAGGGGCGAGCCCGAGGTCCCGGGAGAGCACGGGCCGGCACCGGAGGTCGCGACTCTGGTCCGGGATGCCGGCGGGCGGGTGACCGGCGCCGTCCTGGGCGGCGACGGGGCGCGGATCGCCGAGGTCGGTGACGTTCTGGGCGAGCTCGGCCTCGGGACCACGGGCGCGGCCCAGCTGGTGTACCTCGACCCGCCGTACAACCGTGGTGGCCGCTTCGACGGATACCACGACAACATGCCGCGACACCGGTGGCTGGGATACATCGAGCACCGACTGGTGGTGGCGCGCGGGCTCCTCGCCGAGACCGGCACCGTCTGGGTGCACCTGGACGACGCGGAGGCCCACCGCGTCCGCTGCGTGCTCGACGAGGTGTTCGGCTCGGATGCCTTCATCGCCGACCTCACCGTGGAGAGCAACCCCAAGGGGCGTCAGCTCGACCGGTTCTTCGCCGGATCCCACGACCGACTGATGGTGTACGCGCGGGATCCCGAGCGAGTCCGGCTGGCCGGCGGGGTCGCCTCCGCCGTCGACCCCTCCGACTTCCCGCACACCGCCGAGGACGGGGTCAACTACCGTCTGCTGCCGCTGCGCAACACCAACAAGCGGTTCAACCCGCGCACCACGCCCACCATGACCTACCCGCTCTACGGCGACCCGGACACCGGTGAGGTCTCCGTGGACCCCGCGCCCGGGCTCACCGAGATCCTCCCGGTGTTCGGCGACCTCAGTCCGGCAGTGTGGCGCTGGTCGCGCGATCGCGCGCAGGAGCGGAGCGACGAACTGGTCTGTCGGACGGTGCGGGGTCGGGCCGGGCCGCGGGTCGACGTCTACCAACGCGACCGGCACGAGGTGGGCCGGATCAAGAAGCTCAAGTCCATCTGGCTGGCCCAGGAGATCGGGTCCACCGACACCGCCCGCGCGGAGCTGCGCAGCGCGGGGGTCGACGGCTTCCGCACGCCCAAGCCGGAGGCGCTGATGCGGCGGATCGTGGAACTGGCGACCGAGGCGGACGACCTGGTGGTGGACCTGTTCGCCGGCTCCGGAACCACTGCCGTGGCGGCCCGCGACCTGGGCCGCCGCTGGGTGGTGGTGGAACGCAACCCGGAGACGGTCCGCGACGTGATCCTGCCGCGGTTGCGCGTCAGCGGAGCTTGACGGTGCCGCCGTCCGCCATGAGCGTCTGCCCCGTCACGTAGCGGGCGTCCTCGCTGGCGAGGAACACCGCGACGCGGCCGATGTCCGCCTCGGGGTCGCCGAACCTGCGCATCGGGGTCCCGGCCAGCAGGTGTTTCTCGATACCGGGGTTGGCCTCGATGTACGCCTCGACCCCCTCGGTCAGGGCCAGCGGCGAGATCACGTTGACGTTGATCCCGTCCCGGGCCCATTCGTTGGCCGCCACCCGGGAGACGGCGCGGATGGCCTCCTTGGCCGCCGCGTACGAGGCCTGGGTGGGGCTGCCCTCGATGCCGGCGCCGGAGGCGAAGTTGATCACCGAGCCACCCGCGGTGGCCAGGTGCGGATGCGCGGCCTTCATCAGCCAGAAGGTGGGGTAGAACCCCGTGTCGAACGACAGGTCCAGCATCTCCCGGGTGGTCTCCACCAGCGGCGCCTGGCGTGACGCGTGGGCGTTGTTGACCAGTATGTCGAGCCGTCCGAAGTGCTCGACGGCCGTCTCGACGATCATGCGGGCGTTGTCCTCGACCGAGATGTCCGCCGCCAGGTACCGGACGCTCTCACCCAGTTCGTCGACCAGGGCGCGGCCGGCCGCGTCGTTGATGTCGACGACGAGTACGCGGGCTCCCTCCTTGACGAACGCCCGGACGATGCCCCTGCCGATCCCGCCGGCGCCGCCGGTGACGACCGCTGTCTTCTCCGCCAACCTCATGGTTAATCCCCGTTCTTAGTGTGGTCGTAACCATACTGCGGTGTCCGGCGGGAGGATCTCGCCGGTGGGGGATTCCGAGTCGAGTAGGCCTGAGGAGAGGGGCCCGGAGGAGAGCAGGACCTCGCCGAGGGGCAGTGGCACAGATCGGGCGGAGGCGTTGAGCGCGCACACCACGCCATCGTCGCGGCGGAACGCCAGGCATCCGGAGGGCGCCCCGTACCACTCGACCGACGCCGATCGCGGGCCCGGAAGCGACCGCCGGGTCTCGATGGCCGCCCGGTACAACGACAGCGTGGAATCCGGGTCCTCGATCTGGGCCTCGACAGTCAGGCGGCCCCAGTCGCCCGGCATCGGCAGCCAGGTGTGATCGGTGGTCGAGAAGCCGTAGGGCGGCGTGGAGCCCTCCCACGGGATGGGGACGCGGCAGTGGTCGCGACCCATCTCGGCGTGCCCGCTGCGTTCCCAGGTGGGGTCGGTCAGCCGGTCGTGGGGGATCGAGAAGTCGCTCGGCAGACCCAGCTCGGACCCCGCGTAGAGGAACGTGATCCCGGGCAGGGCAAGCTCCACCAGCAGCATCGCCCTGGCCCGGGCGGTGCCCAGAGCGCCGTTTCCGTACCGGGTCACCTCTCTGACCACGTCGTGGTTGGACAACGCCCAGGTGGGGGCCGAGTCGGCGATGCGGGAGGCCTCGAACGTGGCGTCGATCGCCTCGCGCACCGCGCCGGCCTCGAAGGGGGCACCGGTCAGTGGGAAGTGGAACGCGAAGTGCAGCTCGTCGGGGCGGAGGTATCGGGCGAACCGGTCGGCCGGGCCCACCCACACCTCGCCGAAGGTCGCCGCGCCCGCGTACTCGTCGACGACGGCGCGGATCCGCCGGTGGACGTCGTGGACGCCGGGCCGGTCCCACCGGGCGTCGCGCTCGTCGACGACGAGTTGTGCGATCTCCACGTCGTCCGGCAGGTCGGCCAGGTCGGCCGGCTTGGCCAGACCGTGCGCCACGTCGATCCGGAACCCGTCGACCCCGAGGTCGAGCCAGAAGCGCAGGGTCTCCTCCAGGTCGTCGCCCACGTCGGGGTGCGACCAGTCCAGGTCCGGCTGCTCCGGGGCGAAGAGGTGCAGGTACCACTGCCCGGGCGTCCCGTCCGGCTCGGTGACGCGGGTCCAGGCCGGTCCGCCGAACACCGAGGGCCAGTTGTTGGGTGGCCGGGAGCCGTCCTCACCGAGCCCGTCGCGGAAGAAGTAGCGCTCGCGCTCGGGGCTGCCGGGTCCGGCCTCGACGGCGGCGGCGAACCAGGGGTGCTCGACGCTCGTGTGGTTGGGCACCAGGTCCATGATCAGGACCATCCGCGCGGCGTGCAGCGCCTCCACCAGCCGGCGCAGCGTCTCGACGTCGCCGAACAACGGATCCACGTCGCGGGGATCCGAGACGTCGTAGCCGTGGTCCGCGCCGGGGGAGCGCATGATGGGGGACAGCCACACCCCGTCCACGCCGAGCAGTTCCAGGTAGCCGACGCGGTCGATCACGCCCTGCAGATCACCGGTGCCGTCGCCGTCGGAGTCGGCGAAGGAGCGCGGGTAGATCTGGTAGAGGACCATGTCCTCCCACGGACGGGTCGCGTGGGCCGGGGAGGTCACATGTCCTCCGGGGTGTTGACCATCATCGCGGCGGCACGGGTGAGGTATTCGACCATCGCCGCCCTGTGCTCGTCGTCCATGGTCTCGCGGTCGATCGTGTCCACGGCGGCGAGCATGTGCGTGAGCCAGGCGTCGTGAGCGGCGCGGTCCACGCGGAAGGGGTTGTGGCGCATCCGCAGCCGGGGGTGACCCCGCTGCTCCGAGTAGGTGGTGGGGCCACCCCAGTACTGCTCGAGGAACATCCGCATTCGGTCCTCGGCCGGACCCAGGTCCTCCTCCGGGTACAGGGGGCGCAGCACGGGGTCGTCGTCGACCCGCAGGTAGAACTCGTGGACCAGCTTCCGGAACGTCTCCGCGCCGCCGATCTCGTCATAGAAGGTAGTGCTGCTCATGCTCCCCATCATGCCCGTGGGATCCGCCCGGGGGTCCGATCCACCACCCGTCGGTGGCGGGCGGGAGGACACCGGTGACAACCGGTAGGCGGTGATCGCGCGCGAAGTGTTCATCGAAGGTGCATCATCGTTGCAGGCGAGGTTCACTACGGGCCCGGTTGACAGTGCTGCACTGGGCTCGGAGCAGACGAGCGGAGACCGACCATGGGCACAGCCGTGCGCGAGAATTCGGAGTACCGACAACCGGGGTCACGACCCCCAGTTCGGCTTGAGCCTGTCCCGGACCCGCACGTCCCGCTGGCCGCTGCGCCCCGCGTTCTCCTGCTCAACGCCGGCTACGAGGCCCTCACCGCCCTCCCCGCCCGCCGCGCCGTGGTGATGCTGCTCGGGGGGAAAGCGGTGGTGGTCCACGATCACCCGGACGAGATCCTGGTCCGGTCGGTCGACACGGCCGTTCGCGTGCCCTCGGTGATCATGCTCCGCGAGTACGTGCGGATCCCGTACCGGGCGCAGGTGCCCATGACGCGGGCCGCCCTGATGCACCGTGATTCCCACCGGTGCGGGTACTGCAACGCCCGCGCGACCACCGTCGACCACGTGATCCCGCGCAGCCGCGGGGGCGAACACGTGTGGGAGAACTGTGTGGCCTCCTGCGCGCCGTGCAATCACCGGAAGGCCGACAAGCTCCTGTCCGAACTGGGGTGGGAACTGCGGGTGCCGTTGGTGGCCCCGAGGGGGCGGACGTGGCGGCTCGTCTCCCAGCTCAGGGAGATCGGCCCGTACTGGGAGGACTACCTGTACCTCGACGCGGCCTGATCCGGATCGAGGTGGGCGTTGGCGGTTCGCTGACGTCGCCTACTTCGGTGAGCAGTCGGGTGACGCCTCTGTTGCAGCGCAGGCAGCGGTGAATCGGGACAGCTTTACCGAGCTCCCCGGGAGCGGGGCATGGACGCCTCATCATTGATGAGACGTCCATGTCGGGGTTGTGGTGGGCGGGGCTGGCCTCAGCTCTGTGCGGGGCCGGCTTCGCTGATCGCCGACAGGGCGGCACGCAACCGTGCGTCGGCGTCATCGGCGACTTCACGCACCTGCGGGCTGCCGCTGAGCTGGACCATGGTCTGCGGGTCGATGGCCTCCACAGTGGTCTGCCCCTCGTCTCTGCCGCGGCGTACCACCACGTTGCACGGCAGCAGGACGCCGAGCTGCGGCTCGGCGGCGAGAGCCTTGCTGGCCAGGCCGGGGTTGCAGGCTCCCAGGATCACGTAGTCGCCCACGGCCTCGGCTGCCTCTTCGCCCAGTTTGGTGTTGAAGGTCGCATTGACGTCGATCTCGGTCAGGATGCCGAAACCCTGGTCGGCCAGGGCGGCGCGGGTACGCTCCAGGGCCTGCTCGTAGGGCATCGGGACAGTGATGGTGCGGGTGTAGGTCATGAATGGTCCCTTCGATGGTTCGTCGACGGTATTGCCACTTCCGGATTCCAGGGAGTCAGGTTCGGCGGGGGTCAGGCCAGGGAGAGGAACAGCTTCTCCAGGTCCCGTCTGTCCAGGTCCTCCCCGGGGTTGGTCAGGCATTGTTCGAGGCCGCTGGCGATGATCGCGAAACCGGCCCGGTCCAGAGCCTTGGACACCGCCGAGAGCTGGGTGACGATGTCCGTGCAGTCGCGGCCCTCCTCGATCATGCGTACCACGGCTCCCAGCTGCCCTTGAGCGCGCTTGAGCCGGTTGAGTGTGGGTGTCAGTTCGACGCTGTCGAGTTGCATGGGGGTCTCCTGCCAGAGGTGCGAAGTTCCCTCACCATATACCCCGGGGGGTGTTTTGACTAGTTTTCCCTGTGTTCTGGCTGCGGGCTCTCCCGCCCTGTCCCGTTGGCTGCCGTGGCGAATCTCCTCGTCGGCAGGGGCGGGGGGTGGGCGGGCGGATCGTCGACCGTCCGGACAGGCCTGATCTCCGGCGCCGACAGCGGGGTCGAGTGATGCCGGACGGTCGAATGCTCGGACACTGCCTTGCCTGCACGTGCCCCGGGCCCCTCCGAGCCCGCTGGACGATGCCCCTGGGGGCATGTTGTCTATACCCCCTGGGGTATGTAGAGTCGTGGCACGCCCCTCGCAGGGAACCCGATCGACAAGGAGATCTCGATGCTTCTCGAACGCATCTACGACGAGGACCTCGCGCAGACCGGTTACTTCATCGGCTGCCAGGCCAAGAACGAGGCGATGGTGGTCGACGCCCGTCGCGATGTCCGCGAGTACCTGGATCTGGCCGCGCGGCACGGGATGACGATCACCGCGGTGACCGAGACCCACATCCACGCCGACTACCTGTCCGGGACCCGTGAGCTGGCGGAGGCCACCGGGGCGACCGTTTATGTCTCCGGTGAGGGTGGCGAGGACTGGCAGTACGGTTTCGCCGCGGAGCGCCTGCACCACGGTGACCAGCTCACGCTGGGCAACATCACGGTCGAGGCCGTGCACACGCCGGGTCATACGCCGGAGCATCTGTCGTTCCTCATCACCGACGGCGCGTTCGCCGATGCTCCCGGGTACATGTTGACCGGTGACTTCGTGTTCTCCGGTGACCTGGGCCGGCCGGATCTGCTGGATGAGGCGGCGGGCGGGGTGGACACCCGTTTCGCCGGCGCCACGCAGATCTTCCGCAGCCTCAAGGAGTCGTTCGTCACGCTGCCGGATCATGTCCAGGTCTTCCCGGGCCATGGTTCGGGCAGCGCCTGCGGCAAGGCGTTGGGCGCGCTGCCGTCGACCAGCGTCGGTTACGAGCGGCGCTACGCCTGGTGGGCGGGGTACGTCGAGCGTGACGACGAGCAGGGTTTCGTCGATGAGCTGCTCGACGGTCAGCCGGACGCGCACGCCTACTTCGGCCGGATGAAGCGGCAGAACAAGCAGGGCCCGGCGGTGCTCGGGCCGCTGGCCCCGCTGCGCGAGTTCGGCTCCACCGAGCTGGCCGACGCCCTCGAGGCGAACGAGGTCGTCGTCGTCGACACCCGTGGCCAGGACGAGGTCCACGCCGGCACCGTCCCCGGGGCGCTCAACATCCCCGGCGTCGACAAGGCGGCCTCGTTCGGCGCCTGGGTCTACGACCCCGAGAAGGAGGACACCCCCCTGGTCGTCCTCGCCCCCGACGAGGAGGTCGCCGGCCAGTACCGCGACCACCTGATGCGGGTCGGTATCGACACGGTCACCGGATACACGACCAGCTTCGAGGGCCTGCCCACGACGACCCCCGAGATGATCGGGCCGGACGAGCTCGCCTCGTTCGACTCGGCCATGGTCCTGGACGTGCGCAACAAGACCGAGCACTCCGACGGCCACATCCCGGGCTCCGAGCAGCTCAGCGGCGGCCGCGTCCTGTGGAACCTCGACCAGCTCCCCACCGACGGTCCGATCGTCACCTACTGCCAGAGCGGCGTCCGCAACTCCGTGGCGGCCAGCGCCCTGCGCCGCGCCGGCTACCGCGTGGTCGAACTCGAGGGCAGCTACGCCGCCTGGTCCGAGCGCAACCTCGCGACCGTCTGACCCGACGCACCCACCTCAGCACCCCGGGGGGCCGGCCGACCTGCGCGACGCCCTGGCCTCGGGCACCCCGCCCCCCTGACACCCCGAGCATCGTCCCGGAGAAGGCCCCGAGAAAGGGCTTCGGCTACTTCGTCCTGCTCATGGGCGCCTTCGTCCTGTCCCAGGAACTACCCTTCCCCGCCGCATCGATCATCCTCGGCACGGTCGCTCTGCTGGCGTTTGTCGCCGCCGTCTGCGTCGTAGCCGTCGACCGCTGCCCGCTGCGGTCGACGGAGGTCGAGCCGAGCCGTCGGTTCTCACTCACCAGGGGAGCGGAACGCGATAGAGGCGACACGGCCCGAACGCGGTCGATCGCGAGGAGGAGAGCATGCGCAGCGAACGAACCCCCGAGCTCGGTCTCAAAGCCAACGCCGCCCAGTTCACTCTGCTCGTCGCCATCAATGCGCTGGTCGGCGGCATGGTGGGTCAGCAGCAGACCGTGCTTCCCCTGCTGGCCACGGAACTCTTCGGCCTGACCGGTTACACCTTCATCTTCACCTACGTCGCGGCCTTCGGTGTCACCAAGGCGATCGCGAACTACTTCGCCGGGACGTTCTCCGACCGATACGGCCGCAAACCCGTCCTGCTGGTCGGGTGGCTCTTCGCCATCCCGGTGCCACTCATGCTCATCTGGGCACCCGACTGGACCTGGGTGGTGGCCGCCAACATCCTGCTGGGCATCAACCAGGGACTGACCTGGTCCACCACCGTGGTGATGAAGATCGACCTCGTCGGACCCCGGCAGCGCGGTCTGGCGATGGGACTCAACGAGGCGGCAGGCTACGGCGCGGTCGCGGTGACCTCACTGCTCGCCGGCTACCTCGCGGGGCAGTACGGCCTGCGACCGGCGCCGTTCCTTGTCGGTGTGGCCTACACGGCCCTGGCTCTGGTGCTGTCCGGGATCTTCGTCCGCGAGACGCGCGACCACGCACTCCTGGACGCGGGGCGGCACACCGCCCGCCCGGACGGACTGCACGACCATCTCCATGCCGACATGACAGACCGGGAGATCGCGATCCAGACCAGCTTCCGAGAGCCGGCCCTGTCCTCGGCGAGCCAGGCGGGGCTCGTCAACAACCTCAACTTCGGCCTGTCCTGGGGGCTGTTCCCCCTGTTGTTCGCCACCGCGGGTCTGACCGTGGGGCAGATCGGACTGCTGTTCGCGCTCTACCCGGCCGTCTGGGGAGTGGGGCAGCTGTTCACCGGCGCAATCTCGGACCGGGTCGGTCGCAAGCACCTGATCTCGGTGGGGATGGCCACCCAGGCGGCCGCCCTGGTCGTCATCGCGCTCGGCAACGGATTCGGAATGTGGGCGGTGGGCACCATGATCCTGGGAGCCGGGACCGCGATGGTCTATCCGACGCTGTTGGCCGCGATCGGCGACGTTGCCCACCCCGTGTGGCGGGGACGAGCCGTCGGTGTCTACCGCGTGTGGCGCGACCTGGGTTACGCGGTCGGCGCGGTGTTCGGGGGGATCGTCGCCGACGCCATGGGTATGCACGCCGCCGTGTGGGCCGCCGCCGCCGTCAGTTCGGCGTCGGCGGCGGCCGTAGCGATCCGCATGTACGAGACACTCACGCCGCTCGTCGTCAGAGACGCGAGTGACGACTGATCCGCTCTCGGTGGCTTCGCAGATCGCACTACTCGGCGTGTGTGGTGGCGGAGAACTACCCGCACCGCTGTAGCGGCACCGACAGGAGATGTATCCGAGCAGCTACAGGGGCGGTCCGGTCGTCTGACTGGTCTCGCGCGTGAATCGGTCCGCCCACAGCCTCCACTGCATCAACGTCACCGCCTCGAACATCCCGGTGCAGGCGACCGCGCCAGTCATCCTGTGCCGATAGCCGGCCACCATTGCGCCCATGAGCGACGTACTCGCCATGACCGTCAGTGCCAGGATCATCGGCTCGGACCGGGGATCCCGAGTCCAGGACTCCTCGCCCAGGATCGCGCGGGTCGCGAACGACGACGTGTCGTGAGCCGGCGGGGTCATCACCGGATTGACCGCGAACCACGCGCCGATGGGCACGTACAACCACCAGCGGCGAGTCCACAACGGCACCAGTAGCAGCGGTGCCCTCAGGAGTCGCGACCAGGCACTGACCGGATGAGCGTGCCGTCGGAACATGCGTGCGTAGAAGCCATTCTCGGACACCACGAGTCCAGCCTGACAGTTCGGCCACCGGGACGGCCACAGTGTCGTGTAATCCCGCCACTGCCGCCCGTCCGGGCAGGCGTCTCGACGTGGCCCCCGGACGAGCGCCGCACCCGGGCTCAGCCCGCGGCTGCGGCATCCACGGCGCGGGCCTCGAGAGCGCGGGTGAGGTCCGCGTTCTGCTCGGCGAGGATCC
>NZ_JAALEA010000351.1 GCF_014145145.1 Dietzia cercidiphylli | reverse complement strand
AGACGGCGGGCGCCCCCGCCTCCGGCGCCGAGGCGGTCGCTGGTTCGCCGGGGCCGTTCCTCGTGGTGGCGCCCTCGTCGGTCGTGCCCAACTGGGAGGCCGAGGCCCGGAGGTTCGTGCCCTCGCTGCGCGTGGCCCGACGCTCGGCCACGGAGAGCAAGTCGCCCACGACCGTGGCCGAGGACGCGGCCGTCCACGACATCGTGGTCACCTCCGCGACCGTCCTGCGTCTGAACGCCGAGGCGTACGCGGGGATCGAGTGGGCCGGGGTGATCCTGGACGAGGCCCAGCAGGCCAAGAACCCCTCGTCCAAGCTGTTCGCCGCTCTCGCCGGGTTGCGGGCCGACTTCCTGCTCGCGGTCACCGGCACGCCCATGGAGAACAACCTCACCGAACTGTGGGCGATCGCGGCCCTGTCCTGTCGGGGGGTGCTGCCCGACGCCAAGGAGTTCCGCGCGCTGTTCCGGACCCCGATCGAGAAGGACGGCGACGCCGAGGCACTGCGCCGTCTCCGTCGCCGACTGCGACCGTTCCTGCTGCGGCGCCGCAAGGAGTTGGTGGCCGGCGAGCTGCCGCCACGCACCGATGCGGTGATGGAGGTAGAACTCTCGGTCGCGCACCGCCGGGTCTACGAGCGCGAGCTCGCCCGTCAGCGGGCGTCGCTGTTGGCGCTGCTCGACGACTTCGACTCCAACCGCATCAGCATCCTCGCCGGCCTCACCGTGCTGCGCCGACTGTGCCTGGACCCCTCGCTGGTGGACCCCGACCACGTATCGATCCCCTCCGCCAAGACCGATGAGCTCATCGCGTCGCTGCGTGAGGTCGTGGCCGAGGGGCACCGAGCGCTCGTGTTCAGCCAGTTCACCAGCTACCTCGACACGGTGGTCGACAGGCTGCTCGCCGAGGGCATCACGGTCGCTCACCTCGACGGCAGGACCACCGACCGGGCAGGTGCCGTCGGCAGGTTCACGGAGGGCGGCGCGCAGGTGTTCTGCCTGAGCCTCAAGGCCGGGGGAGTGGGCCTCAACCTAGTGGGCGCCGACTACGTCTTCCTGCTGGACCCCTGGTGGAACCCGGCGACCGAAGCCCAGGCCGTGGACCGGGCCCACCGCATCGGCCAGACCAGACCGGTGCTGGTCTACCGGATGGTCGCGCGAGACACCATCGAGGAGCGCGTGGTGGAGTTGCAGCGGCGCAAGGCCGAGCTCTTCGCCTCCGTGCTGGACAGCGGGGAGCACTTCTCGGCGGCGCTCACGGCCGACGACCTGCGGGGGTTGATCGAGTAGCGGCGCGGGTGATCACCGCACCGCCGGCATCGCCAACCCCGCGGCCACCGCGGCCCCGAAGAGTGCCGTGTCCCGGGACGGGGAGAACACGACCCGCGGCGTCGGGATGGTGTGCGGCAGCGTGTGCAACTGCTCGGCGACCGGCCCGTGCAGCGCCTCGCCCAGGCCCACCACGATCCCGCCGGTGAGCAGGACCGTGCGCGGCCGGAACAACTGGACGGCGTCCACCACGAAGGAGCCCACCCGGTGGGCGTAGATCTCGGCGGCACCGTCGCCGTGTTCCCGCTCGAGGTCGTAGAGCCCGTGCCCGCCCAGACCCCACCACGCCTCGGTGGTGCCGCCGTCCACGACCAGCCGCCAGTGCCCGAGGTCCCACCCGGTGGGCCCGCACGGGTGGATGAGCGCACCGTGGCGGTTGAGCGCCCCGAACGACAGGGTGGTGCCCAGGGAGATGGCGATGCCGCCGAACTCGACGTCCGGCAGCTGGGTCAGGGCCAGGGCGTGGGCGTCGCCGTGACCGATCACGGACACCGGGGCGTCCAGGAGGGCTACCAACTGGGAGCGCATCGGCCCCTCGGCCCAGGCGGCGGCGCGGGAGGCCTCGATGACCCCACGGTCGGCGTCGACGTGCCCGCTGACAGACACGCCGACGCCGCTGGGGAGGGGATCGACGGCCCGGATCACCGCGGCCAGATCCTCGGCGGTGGCCACCTCGGCCCCGTGGACTCCCACCACGCGGCCGTCGACCACGGCACCGATCCGCGTTCCGCTGCCGCCGATGTCGACGACGACGCCGTTCCTCATCAGATCGCCTCCCGTTCCACACCGACCATTGTCACCAATAGTTCGTAGCGGGCGGGCCATTGGGTGTGGTGGGGTGCTACCCGGTATCGGTGCTACCCCGTATCGATGTTGCGGATCGGGTCGCTCGCCTGGCCCACGGTTCCGCAGTAGAGCTTGGCCGACTCCTGGGTCAAGGTCACCTCCATGCCGGCGGGATCGGACTGCCCCTTCTCGTCGAGGAAGGTGGTGATCACCTCGCGCTGGTCCTCGGGCGGCATCTCCATGTAGTCGCCGCAGGTGGTGTCACCGCCCTGGTTGGGGTCCATCGCGTTGCAGCCGGTCAGTGACGCCAGGACGAGGGCGGCGGTGGCGACCGGAGCGACCAGCTTGGCGGGTCGGGTGCGGGTGGGCATGGGAGACCTCCGGGGGATGACGACGACGAGGTGAGCGGTCGATGAGGTGAGCGTAGGCGCGCGAGGTGACGGACATCACTATTCGGCCGGGATTCAGCGGAGCACCGTCGCGGTTATAGTAGATATAACAACATCTTTTGAGGCCTCGACCGCCCTGCAACTGGACTCCGCTGCGCAGAACCTGCTCTTCCGGGAGGCCCGCTCCGCCAACGCATTCACGGACGAGCCGGTGACCGACGGCCAACTCCGCGCGATCTATGACCTGGTCAAGTGGGCCCCGACGTCGATGAACAACCAGCCGCTGAGGATCGTCGTGGTGCGGTCCGGGGAGGCCAAGGCCCGACTGTTGCCGCACCTGGCCGAGGGCAACCGGGCCAAGACCGCCGCCGCGCCGGCCGTCGCGTTGCTCGCCGCCGACGTGGACTTCCACGACGAACTGCCCCGGCTCTTCCCCCACTTCCCCGGCGCCCGTGATCTGTTCGCGGACGAGGCCGCGCGGGTCGGCGCGGCCGAGCTCAACGCGAGCCTGCAGGTCGGCTACACCATCCTGGGCATCCGCGCCGCGGGTCTCGCCGCCGGCCCGATGACCGGGTTCGACGCCGAGGGGATCGCCGCGGAGTTCTTCCCCGACGGGCGCCACCGCGTCCTTGTCGCGATCAACATCGGCACGCCGGCGGAGAACGCCTGGCTCGACCGGCTGCCGCGACTCGACTACGACGAGGTCGTCACGACCCTCTGAGGGGGGTCGTCGCAGGTACTCCGCGCGTCACAGGCAGCCGACGAGTCGTAGCGCGAACTGGTCGCCGTGGCCCAGGATCGTCTGCGTGTCACTGATCCGTCTGCTCGTCATGATCTCGGTGCGGAACTCGCCCGCATGGTCGATACCCACCGCGTGCATGAGCTCGTGCAGAGTCAGGCTCCTACTCCAGGCGTCCCCGGGAACCGGGGTGATCTGTTCCGGTTGCAGGGTCACCGACCCCCGGAGGATCAGGCCGCGGGGCCAGACAGCCGCGCCGCCGACCCCGGCCGCGCCATGGGTGTGGAACATGGGGTGGTCGCCGTACGTCACGGAGATGGCGCCGTCGCCTTCGCGCTCTCCCTCGGCACCGGGCCCCGCATACCTGAGGGGGAGGCCGCTGGCGAAGGCGAGGGTCTCGACCGCCCACGCGAGGTCGGACTCGCTGCCCGGGGGCGCGTCGTAGGAGCGCACGGGGATCTCGTGTTCGCACGGCCAATGTGCGAGGTACCCGTCCTCGGTGGCCTCGACCGCGTAGTCGACCCCCGCGATCAGCCCGGCAGGGGGCTGGATGTCCGCGGCGCGGCGAGGCGACCACTCGCCCCGGAGCGGGACGGCCGTGCCCGGGACCGTGGAGTTGGCGGCATCCGCGTGGGCCGGCCTGAACAGGCCGCCGTCCCCGCCTGACACGCGGGCTGCGCCCTCGCCGAAGGAGGCGACGGTGCCGCGGTGCTCTTCGGGGACCATCGCCAGGAGGGCCGGCGAGGATCCGACGACCGCCAGCGCCAAGACGAGCGGTACGACGATCGCCAGCAGGTAGGCGGAGAAGCTGACGGCGGGATGAACAGATCGCTGCCAGTTCACGGCGCGGGGTGGGGTGAGGGGGTCAACGGGGGCCTGTCCTGGGTCGATGCGAGGGAGGGGCCTCGCGGTACCGCTAAGAATTTACTCACGTGGTGGCGGCGTTCACACCGGATTCTTTGACTTGAGCGGAATAGACTCAACTGTTCGGCAGTTGTACGGACTGTCCGGTCCTGATGTGGGCCGGTATTGACCCGAGTACGCTCAAGAACACGTCGAAGAAAGGACCGGTCGATGAGCCAGTTCAACCCCACGACCAAGACCCAGGCGGCTCTGTCGGCCGCCGTCCAATCCGCCTCGGCGGCAGGGAACCCGGATGTCCGTCCGGGCCACCTCCTCGTGGCGCTGCTCGAACAGCAGGACGGGATCGCCACGCCCCTGCTCCAGGCATGTGGGGTGGACCCGCAACTGGCGCTCACGCAGGCCAAGGCCCTCACCGCGAGTTACCCCAGCGCGTCGGGCTCGGGGCTGGCCGCCCCCAACTTCAACCGCGACGCCCTCGCCGTCATCAGTTTCTCCCAGACCCTCGCGTCCGAGATGGGCGACGACTACGTCTCCACCGAGCACGTCCTGGTCGGCATCGCCGCGGGGCACACCGGGGGCGACGCCGCCAAGCTCCTGGGCGAGCTCGGGGCCACCGAGGACGCGCTCAAGCAGGCGTTCGCCACGGTCCGCGGCAACACGCGCGTGACCACCGAGAACCCCGAGGACCAGTACCAGGCGCTCGAGAAGTACTCCACGGACCTCACGGCCCGGGCTCGTGAGGGCAAGATCGACCCGGTCATCGGGCGCGACTCGGAGATCCGGCGCGTGGTGCAGGTGCTGAGCCGCCGCACCAAGAACAACCCGGTGCTCATCGGCGAGCCCGGCGTGGGCAAGACCGCCATCGTCGAGGGGCTGGCCCGGCGGATCGTGGACGGCGACGTCCCCGAGTCGCTCCGGGGCAAGACCCTGCTCTCGCTCGACCTGGGTTCGATGGTCGCGGGCGCCAAGTACCGCGGTGAGTTCGAGGAGCGCCTCAAGGCCGTGCTCGACGAGATCACGGCGTCCGAGGGGCAGATCATCACCTTCATCGACGAGGTCCACACCATCGTCGGCGCCGGCGCGACCGGCGAGGGGTCGATGGACGCCGGCAACATGATCAAGCCGATGCTCGCCCGCGGGGAGCTGCGCCTGGTCGGTGCCACCACGCTCGACGAGTACCGCAAGTACATCGAGAAGGACGCCGCCCTCGAGCGCCGCTTCCAGCAGGTCTACGTGGGGGAGCCGAGCGTCGAGGACACGGTCGGCATCCTGCGCGGGCTCAAGGAGCGCTACGAGGTGCACCACGGCGTGCGGATCACCGACTCCGCGCTGGTCTCCGCGGCCGCGCTGTCGGATCGCTACATCACCCAGCGGTTCCTCCCCGACAAGGCGATCGACCTGGTCGACGAGGCCGCGAGCCGGCTCAAGATGGAGATCGACTCCCGACCGGAGGAGATCGACGCCGCCGAGCGGATCGTGCGCCGACTCGAGATCGAGGAGGTGGCACTGCAGAAGGAGACCGATGCGGCGTCCAAGGATCGGCTCGTCGCGCTCCAGTCCGAGCTCGCCGACTCCAAGGAGAAGCTCGCCGAGCTGACCGCCCGGTGGCAGAACGAGAAGACCGCCATCCAGGGTGTGCAGAAGGTCAAGGAGGAGCTCGACGCGCTGCGCACCGAGTCCGAGAAGGCCGAGCGGGACGGCGACTACGCACGGGTCGCCGAGATCCGTTACGGACGGCTGCCCGAGCTGGAGAAGCAGCTCGCCCAGGCGGAGGAGAACGACGCCGCCACCAACGCGATGCTCAAGGAGGAGGTCGGCCCGGAGGACGTCGCCGAGGTCGTCTCCGCCTGGACCGGGATCCCCGTGGGCAAGATGCTTCAGGGCGAGACCGAGAAGCTCCTGCGCATGGAGGACGAGATCGCGCGTCGTGTCGTCGGCCAGGGCGAGGCGGTCCGGGCCGTGTCCGACGCGGTGCGACGGTCGCGGGCCGGGGTCGCCGACCCCGACCGGCCCACCGGCTCCTTCCTCTTCCTCGGCCCCACGGGTGTCGGCAAGACGGAGCTGGCCAAGGCGCTCGCCGAGTTCCTGTTCGACGACGAGCGGGCCATGGTCCGGATCGACATGAGCGAGTACTCGGAGAAGCACAGCGTCTCGCGGCTGGTGGGTGCCCCTCCGGGGTACGTCGGCTACGAGGCCGGCGGGCAGCTCACCGAGGCCGTGCGGCGGCGTCCGTACACGATCGTCCTGCTCGACGAGGTCGAGAAGGCGCACCCGGACGTCTTCGACATCCTGCTGCAGGTGCTCGACGACGGCCGGCTCACCGACGGCCAGGGCCGGACCGTGGACTTCCGCAACACGATCCTCGTGCTCACCTCCAACCTGGGGGCGGGTGGATCGCGGGAGCAGACGATGGACGCGGTCAAGCGCGCCTTCAAGCCGGAGTTCATCAACCGGCTCGACGACGTGGTGATGTTCGACTCGCTCAGCGAGGAGCAGCTCGAGTCGATCGTCGACATCCAGATCGACGAGCTCGCACGGCGGCTCAAGGGTCGGCGACTGACCCTCGAGGTCGACGACGCGGCTAAGGGGTGGCTGGCGCGGCGCGGGTACGACCCTGCCTACGGCGCCCGCCCGCTGCGCAGGCTGGTGCAGCAGGCGATCGGCGACAAGCTGGCCCGGGCCCTGCTCGGCGGCGACATCCGCGACGGCGACACCGTGCGGGTCTCGCTGGCGGAGGACGGCGAGTCGCTCACGCTGAGCTGACGCCCGTCGCCTGAGCTGGCGGGAACGAGCCGGCGGGTACGAGTTGGCGGACAGGAGATGCGATCGGGAACGGCCCCGACGCGAATCCTGTCCGCCAACTCGTGCCCGGGTGACCGCCCACGTCCCGCACCGCCCACACCTCCTCGCCCGCCCCCGCGCCCGCGGAGTGACGGATCAGTCCCCGATGAGGGGATCCGCCTCGTCGTCATCGCGACTACCATGGACCCGTGACCAGAGCCACCGCACCCGCATCCGACACCCAGGTCAGTCCCCTCCTCGTCACGGCGCGCGAGTTGATCAGCGACGTGGCGAGCCTTCCCACCCCCGTGATCCTCGACGTGCGCTGGCGGCTCGGCGACGCCCGCGGGCGCGAGCACTACTACTCGGGCCACATCCCCGGTGCGCAGTACGTCGATCTGCCCACCGAGCTCGCGGGCCAGCGCAACGTCCGCGAGGGCCGCCACCCGCTGCCCTCGCCCGATGATCTCGAGGACGCCCTGCGCCGTGCCGGCGTGCACAACGACAGTCGCGTGGTGATCTACGACGACTCCGGTAACACCTCCGCGGCGCGCGCCTGGTGGCTGATGCGCTGGGCCGGCAAGGAGGACGTCTACCTCCTCGACGGCGGTCTCAAGGCGTGGATCGCCGAGGGCGAGGACCTGGCGGTGGGGCCGGGCAACCCGGTCGAACGCGGCGACTTCACCTTCAGGCTCGATCACATGCGCACGGCCGACATCGACGAGACGCAGGCAAGCCCCGAGGAGGGCGTCCTGATCGATGTCCGCGCGGCCGAGCGCTATGCCGGCCACACCGAGCCGATGGATTCGCGGGCCGGCCACATCCCGGGCGCCGTCAATCTGCCCACCTCGTCGTTCCTCGACGAGAGCGGTCGGTTCCTTCCCGCCGAGCGCATCCGTCAGATGTTCGCCGACGTGGGCGTGACCAGCGGGAAGGACACCGTGGTCTACTGCGGTTCCGGCATCCACGCCTGCCATGCGCTCGCGGCGATGGAGGTGGCCGGGATCGAGGCGGGGAGGTTGTTCCCGGGGTCGTGGTCGCAGTGGTCGGCGGATCGTCGGCGGCCGATCGCCCTGGGGGAGGACCCCCGCTAGCCCGCGCCTCCGCCGGCTCCCGGGCCCGTCCAGGTCACGCAGCGCCGCGGTGCCTGGCGGGTAACCCCACCAGCGCTGACTACCCTCTGTGGACATGGTCGTGTTCTGGTTCCTCCTGGCCCTCGTGCTGCTCGCCGCGGCGCTCATCCTCCTGCGTCTGGACGCCAGACAACGCGGGGGCGCCGCGTCGCGTGGGACCCCGCCGGAGGTCGGCTCCGGGTCGGCGGGGGCGGGGGCCCTGTCCGACGACGACGAGGC
>NZ_JAALEA010000350.1 GCF_014145145.1 Dietzia cercidiphylli | reverse complement strand
CGGTTCGACCGGTTCGACCGGTTCGTCCGGTTCGCCCAGGGGGGGTAAACCCAAACCGGACGTTGCCGCGTCGAGGGATCGGGCGGTGTATCCGCGGGTGCGGTCGTCGGTCGGCTGGCGCGTGGTGTGCACCTTGTACGCGCTCGAGAGCATCCGCCCCATGCGTTGCACGGTCAGCGCCCGCCCGTATGAGCTTTCAGCGCCCCACACTTCGGGGTGAGCGATGATGAGTCGTCGGACGAGGTCCTCCGATCCCACGAACGATTCCCACGGTTTCCACACCTCGGCGATGTGGTCGATGAGTGCCAGCGCCGGCCGCTTCTGCACGTGACCTTCCTCCCGTTCGGTCTTGAGTTCCTCGGCCTCGGTTGTGGCGAGCTCGTCGACGGTGGCAGGCCAACGGCCCCCGGCGACGGTGGCGATGCGCTTGAGCGGTGACCAGCGTTCGCGGGCGCGGCCCTTGATCCCCTCGGGTAGTGGTGGCCTGTTGACGGCGACCTCGTCGGCGACGACCTCGGCCCACGCTGCGATGCGTGCGGCGAGCTGGTCGGCGTCGTCCTCGATTGCTTCCCAGTCGGATTCCTCGACGGTGTCGTCGTGGTCGCGCATGAGGACCACGCGGATGCACCGGGATCGGGTGTCGTCGGGCAGGTTCGGCGATATGCCGGCCATGAGGACCGGCGAGTATGTCGACATTTCCTGCACTTCCCAGCCGTCCTTGACCGGGACGAGGACCGGGCGGGTTCCGCCCCGCTTGTATCCGGTGTTGATGACGCTGAGTAGGTCACCGACGCCGTCCCGTTTCGGGTCGAGGTTGCGGTCGGCCTCGTCGATCAGCAGGGTGCGGGGTTCGCTGCGGACCATGCGGGCCAGTAGTGCCGCCGACGACAGGGCGGAAGCCTGCGAGGGGGAGAAACACAACCGGGCGAAGTGTTCGACGACGGTGGTCTTGCCGGCCTCGGGCATTGGCGAGTCGAGCAACAGCCGCGGGGTTGTGTAGAGCTGCCCCATGAAGTGCGTGTGCACGGCCCACAAGGCGAGGATGTCGAGGTCACCGGGTGAGGTCGTGCGAACGTATCGGGCGAGCCAGTCGCGGACCTCGTCGAGAATCGGTTCCGTCCGGTCTACAGTGACCCCCTCTATCGAACCGGACGAACCGGTCGAACCGGTCGAACCG
>NZ_JAALEA010000034.1 GCF_014145145.1 Dietzia cercidiphylli | reverse complement strand
CGGGCACCGTCGTCGTCGTCGGGTCCTCCATCGCCGGGGTGCGCACCGCGCAGTCCCTCCGGCTGGAAGGCTATAAGGGGGAGATCATCCTCGTGGGAGAAGAGACCGAACTTCCCTACGATAAGCCGCCATTGTCGAAATCCGTTCTTGCGGGATCCGCCGACGAGGACTCTATCCGGCTGCTGACACAGGAGCAGGCCGATGCCGAGGACATCCAACTCCTGCTGGGACACCGCGCTGTCGGTTTAGACGTCGCCGAGAACCTGCTGAAGCTTGAAGGGCATGACCCCCTTCATTACGACAACCTCGTCATTGCCACCGGAGCATCACCCCGGCCCTCTCCCTGGGGCCAGTCTCCAGGGATCCACGTGCTGCGCACCCTTGAGGACGCCCGCGAACTACGTGGGGACCTTCTCCGGGGTGGGGCGCTGGCCGTCATCGGGGCAGGGTTCATCGGCGCCGAAGCGGCAGCCACCGCCCGCGGCCTGGGATTGGAGGTCACCGTCATCGACCCGGTGCCCGTGCCCATGAGCCGCCTCTTTAACCCTGAGATCGGCCAGTGGTTCGCAGACCTTCACCAGGACAACGGGGTCAACACCATGTTCGGCACCGGAGTGGAAGCTATCGAAGGCGAGGAGGGCAACTTCTCCCTCCACCTGACCAACGGTGAGAGCGTTCAGGCGGCCACCGTGCTGATCGGTATTGGCGTCATCCCCAATGACTCCTGGCTCAGCGCATCTGGCCTGCTGGTGGACAACGGGGTCGTGCTCAACGAGTACTGTCAAGCCCTCGACGCTGCGAACGTGTACGCCGTCGGCGACGTAGCCCGCTGGCGCCACCAGAAGCACGGCGAGGACGTCAGGACCGAGCACTGGACTAACGCGGTGGAACAGGCCGCATGCGTGGCCTACAACATCATCCATCCGGAACAGCCGCGCGCCTACACGCCCATTGAATACGTGTGGAGCGACCAGCACGACTGGAAGATCCAGGTCGTGGGACGCGTCGGAGGCAATGTCGACCACGTCCTCATCGGACACCCGCAGGTCCACGGCAAGTTCGCCGCCCTCTACACCATCGACGGCACCACCGTCCGGGGCGCAGCCATCGTGAACTGGCCCAAAGCCCTCATTGCCTGCCGTCTGGGCATGGCCAGGGGCATCACGGTGCAGGATCTGCACGCCAAGCTCGAACCCCAGTTGGAGCCACCGCCGAGGAGGACGTCATGACACCCGGGAACTTGCTGCCCCAGACCGAGAGCGTCACCCGGGAACATATCGCCCTCGCCTGCCGGGTCTTGGCCCATCGGGGCCTGGCAGATGGAATCTTGGGTCACATCAGCCTGAAAATTACCGACAGCACATTGCTGGTGCGCTGTCGCGGCCCGTACGAACGCGGACTGGCGTATACGCAAGCCGAAGACATCCGCATGGTGGACCTCGACGGCAATCCCGCCGCCGACGGCGAGCTCGCGGACGGGTACACGGTCCCCAACGAACTGCCGCTGCACACCGAGCTCTTCCGGCGCCGCCCAGACATCCGAGCTGTCGTTCACGCCCATCCCCCGCGAGTGGTTGCCGCCGACCTGGCAGGGCTTGCAGTACGCCCCATCGTAGGGGCGTACGACATTCCCGGAGCCCGCCTCGCCGCCAACGGGGTGCCCGTCTATCCCCGCGGAGTACTCATCCGCGACCGTCGGCTCGCCGCCGAAATGGCCGATACCATGGGAACAAGACCCGTTGTTGTGCTGCGGGGCCACGGCCTCACCAGCGCGGCCGAAACCGTCGAGCAAGCAGTTCTCCAGGCCATCAGCGTGGACGGCCTGGCAGGGCTGGCCCTGCAAGTGACTTCGGCTGGTGGGCACCTCGTCGACCTGCCCGACGCCGATATGGCCGAACTGCCCGACCTCGGAGGAGCATTCAACACAGAGACTGCCTGGAGACATGAACTCGCACGACTTGGTGAGCCTCGTTGACGGCCTGCGCCCTAGCCGGACAGAGACTGAACCCCCGGTCAGTAACATGAAGCTCATGTCCGCATCACAGGCGGAGGACGACTCCAGATACGGCCCTCCTCCGCAGTACCCCATCGAATCCGTCGACAACGCACTCCGATTGTTGCTGCTCTTCGAGACCCGGCCGAGCATCCGGCTCACCGATGCCAGCAAGTACCTCGGAGTGGCGTCATCCACGGCCCATCGCCTCATGGGGATGCTCCTCTACCGCGGTTTCGTACGGCAGAACCCCCAGACTAAAGCGTACGAACCCGGACAAGCACTCAGCTCCATCGCCTTCGCCATACGGCGCCACGTCGATATCGGGACCCTCATTCGTCCAGCAATGGAGAAGTTATTCGAGGAAACCGGAGAGACAGTACACTTTGCCGAGCTAAAAGGCTCGAACGCACACTTCCTGGAGGCCATCGAAAGCCAACGCGCCGTCCGCGTTGCCTCACGTCACGGTGCGATGCTTCCTGCCAACTGCACTGCAACGGGCAAAGCAATGCTGAGCCTACTCACCACGGAACAACTGCATGCCCTGTACCCGTATGAGGAGCTCCCGGGTCTCACCAAGGGATCTATCATTTCCCGTTCCGAGCTGGAGCGTGCCCTCGAAACGATTCGGCAAACCGGGTACTCAACGAGCCAGGAAGAAAGCGAAGACGGCGTCATGTCAGTCGCTGTTCCCATCACCAGCCCGAGCGGAAGCTACTACGGGATCAATGTATCCGTGCCCGCTCACCGCATGACTGACCAACTCCGCACAGAACTCGGGGCTATGCTCCAGACAGCCGCCAAAGAAATCCAGAACTTGCTCGTTTAAGGATCTCGACGGCCGGTGACGGTGGGGCTGTGGACAGGACCACTTCAGCTCAGCGGCGATTCCAGAGAGTCGATTTTCCGCAGTCGGCGCCCGAAGAAGAAGGAGATGACCACGGCGACGGTTGCCATACTGGCGAGCATCGCCCAGGTCAGTGTCGAGTTACCGAGGCTAAGGGCCACCCCGGTGAGCACGGGGCCGATGGTATTGCCGATGTACGTGCCGGTCTGGACAATGCCGGTGGCCGCTGCGGTGGCCCCAGGTGCCATGTGCGAGATGAGGAAGTGCGCCAGGCCTGGCCAGCCCCACCCCAGGCCCGCCGCGAGCAGGACACCTGCCACGTAGCTCCAGGTGGTGGGGATCGCCATGAGTGAAAGCCCGACGGCGCAGACGATGAGTGCTGTCTGGATCAAAGAAAGAGCCGACACGCCGCCTCGATCGACGACTCCGCCAATCACGATACGGGTCGCGGCTCCTAAGGCGCTGCCGACGGCCAGAAGCACACCAGCCGGGCCGACCGCAATCCCCCGCTCCAGCGCGCCGATCACGGCAAAGGCTACGGCGGAGGTGACGGCACCGCCCGCGAACATCGTCATCGCGGCCATCAGCACCAACGCCGAACGCAACTGTGTATCCCATTGCCCCG
>NZ_JAALEA010000349.1 GCF_014145145.1 Dietzia cercidiphylli | reverse complement strand
GGCGGGTCTGGCCGTGATCGCGGTGATGGTGATCATCGGCCAGATCGCCGGCGTGACCATCGGCCGCGCCGCGAGGCGCTACATCTCCGGGGCGGGGGCCAGGGTCCTCGACAGCACCGTCGGGGCCGTCCTCCAGGCCGCCGCGATGTTGCTGGTGGCGTGGCTGGTGGCCATCCCCGTGGCCGCACAGGAGGGCCCGGGGCTCGGCAAGGCGGTGCGCGGGTCCTCGGTGCTTGCCAAGATCGACGATGTGGCGCCCGAGCAGATGCAGCGCATCCCCGCGGCGTTCACCTCGGTCCTCGGCACCACCGGGTTCCCGGACATCCTCGGCCCGTTCGGCACCACGCCCATGCAGGAGGTGCCCCCGCCGGACCCGGTGCTGGCGGGGTCCGAGGTCGTGGCGGCGGTGCAGCCGTCGGTCCTCAAGATCCTGGGCCGCGCCGAGTCGTGCAGCCGAGCCCTCGAGGGCTCGGGGTTCGTCGCCGCCCCCGGCCTGGTCATGACCAACGCGCACGTGGTGGCCGGCACGGGTTCGGTGAGCGTCGTCGCCAGCGACCAGGAACTCGACGCGGACGTGGTGGTCTACGACCCGGGCGTCGACGTGGCCGTCCTGCGCGTGCCGGGGCTGCAGGCCCCGGTCCTGCCCTTCGCCGACCGCCGGGGCCGCAGTGGCGACGACGCCATCGTCGTGGGCTACCCCGGCAACGGCCCCTACCGCCCGGACGTCGCCCGCATCCGGGAGCGGGTGACCCTCCGCGGGCCCGACATCTACCGCGAGGCCACCGTCGAGCGCGAGGTGTACATCCTGCGGGGGTCGGTGCGCGAGGGCAACTCCGGCGGACCGCTGATCACGCCGCAGGGACAGGTCGTGGGCGTGGTGTTCGGAGCCGCGATGGACGCCGCCGACACGGGGTACGCGCTCACCGTCGAGCAGGTGTTGCCGCAGCTCGAGCGGGCGGTCGACTCACTGGAGCCCGTCTCCACCGGCAGCTGCGTCGGGGCACGCTGAGGGGACGTCCCGCCTGGGGGACGTCCCGCTGAGGTGACGCCCCGCTGAGGTGGCGCCCGTCGCCCGGTTCCCGCCCTGCTCCGGTGTGAGGAGCCGGGCGGTCAGAGCCCGTTGACCCGGCGCGCGAAGTCGACGATCAGTCGGGAGGTCGCACGCGGCTGCTCCATGGCCGGGTAGTGCCCCGCGTCCGCGACCAGCTCGGTGTGGAAGTCCCTGGCCCACGCCGCCGACGCGCTCACCGTCGACGGCCGGATGAACCGGTCCTCCGCGCCGCTGATCCCCAGCACCGGTTGGTCGAGGACGCCGGAGACGGTCCGCCGGAAATCGCGGCCGTCCGGACGGAGCTGACTGCGGACCATCCAGCGGCGGGACTCCAGGGACAGGTGCGCGACCTTGGGGATGAGCATGGACCGCCTGAGCAGCGCGGCGGTCTCCCGGAAGTCGTCGGTGTCCGGCCATGTCGGCCCGGAGCGTGCTCTGAGCATCGCCTCCACCGACGCCGCGCCGTCGGCGGTGAGGCGGCGTTCGGGGAGCCGGGGCGCCTGGTCCGCCAGGAGGCGGGGGACCAGGGCGCGGCGTTGGGCGCGATCGCGGAGTGCGGCGTTGCGGGTGGCCAGGGGGTGGGGAGAGCCCACGACGACGAGGCCCCGCACGGCGCGCGGCCGGCGGTACGCGGCGGTCCAGGCCACGAATCCGCCCTCGCCCTGCCCCACGATCACCGCCGAGGTGTGGCCGAGAGCGCGGATGAGGTGCGTGATGTCGGCGGCCAGCGTCCACCCGTCGTAACCGCGCGGTGGTTTGTCGGAGTCCCCGTGGCCGCGGAGGTCCACCGCGACGGCGTGGAAACCGGCCTCGGCCAGCGCGACGACGGGCGCCCGCATGGTCCACCAGATGCCGCCCAGGCCGTGGACCATCAGCACCAGCGGTGGCAGTTCACCGGGGACGGTGTCGGGCGGGAGAGCCTCGGCGACGTGCAGGCGGATGCCGTTGGCCGAGACGTCACGATGCCGCCACGACCCGTCGATCCTGACGATCGACGGGTCGGGCGGCCGGTGTGCTGGCGTCTTCAGCTGCGCGTGGCGGGCTGGGGCGTCTCGGTGACCCGGACCGTCCCGGGCCGCGGCTCGGCGCCCGTGGGCATGGCCAGCTTGAGGTCGGACACCGAGTCGATGGTGCGCTGGGGCTTACGGATCTTCTTGATCTTGCGGTAACCCAGCAGCCCGCACACCGCCGCCAGCAGCACCAGCACCACGAAGACGATGAGGAACCCGATCCAGTCCCACGACTTGGTACCGAACCACAGCGAGATGAGCTTCGCCCACATGAAGACGAACGGGAAGAAGGACATGAGGAGCAGCACGAGCGCCGCGACGAAGAAGCCCGACCCGGTGGCCGCCTTCTTGACCTGCTCGGTGACCTCGGTCTTCGCGAGCTCGATCTCCGCGCGGACGAGAGTGGACACCTGCGTCGTGGCGTTCTTGACCAGGGTCCCGATGCTGGCGTCGCCCCGACCGATCGAATCCGCGTCGTGCAGAGGGATCGATGCCTCGGTCGGCGAGTGGGTTCCCTGGGCGTGGCTCACGGTTGTTCCTCCATTGTCAGGCGACGGATGCACCGTCGTCCATCGTGCCACGACACGTGGCTGCCTTCACCCGCTACCCGGTCAGCCGCGCGTGCCCTTCTCCCTGATCTGCTCCATGATGGTCGGATCCGACAGCGTCGAGGTGTCCCCGCCGTCGCGGCCCTCGGCCATGTCCTTGAGCAGGCGCCGCATGATCTTCCCGGACCGCGTCTTGGGCAGCTCGGGCACGATCGTGATGTCGCGCGGCTTGGCGATCGGGGAGATCTCCCGCGACACCTCGGCCCGCAGCTCGTCGATGAGCTTCTGCCGGTCCTCCTCGGCGTCGACGTTGCCGCGCAGGATCACGTAGGCGACGATCGCCTGACCGGTGGTCTCGTCGTCGGCGCCGACCACCGCCGCCTCGGCGACCGCGCGGTGACCCACGAGGGCGGACTCGACCTCCGAGGTGGAGATGCGGTGACCGGAGATGTTCATGACGTCGTCGACGCGGCCCAGCACCCACAGCGCTCCGTCGGCGTCCCACTTGGCGCCGTCACCGGCGAAGTAGTACCCCTCCTCGGCGAACCGGGACCAGTAGGTGTCGCGGTAGCGCTCCATGTCGCCCCAGATGCCGCGGAGCATGGACGGCCACGGCTCGGTGAGCACCAGGAAGCCCTGCTCCTCCGCGCCGACCTCCTTGGCGTCGCTGTCCACGATGGCCACGTCGATGCCGGGCAGCGGCCGCATGGCCGAGCCGGGCTTGGTCTCGGTCACGCCCGGCAGCGGGGAGATCATGATCGCGCCGGTCTCGGTCTGCCACCACGTGTCCACGATGGGGGCCTTGCCGCCGCCGAGGTTGTCGCGGTACCAGCGCCACGCCTCCGGGTTGATCGGCTCACCGACGGAGCCGAGCAGGCGGATCGAGGACAGGTCGTGGGCGGCCGGGATCTCGGCGCCCCACTTCATGAAGGTCCGCACGAGGGTCGGCGCCGAGTAGTAGATGGTGACGCCGTACTTTTCGATGATCTGGAAGTGGCGGTGCTCGTCCGGCGAGTTGGGGGTGCCCTCGTAGACGATGCACTCGGCACCGTTCGAGAGCGGGGCGTACACGCCGTACGTGTGGCCGGTGACCCAGCCGACGTCCGCGGTGCACCAGTAGACGTCCTGGCCGGCCTTGTGGTCGAACACGTTGTGGTGGGTGTAGGACGCCTGGGTGAGGTAGCCGCCGGAGGTGTGGACGATGCCCTTGGGTTTGCCCGTGGTCCCGGAGGTGTAGAGCAGGAACAGCGGGTGCTCGGAGTCGAAGGCCTCCGGCGTGTGCTCGGTGGACTGCTGCGGGACCACCTCGTCCCACCAGACGTCCCGGCCCTCCGTCCACTCGACGTCCAGGCCGGTGCGGCGCACGACGAGGACGTTCTGCACGGACTTCGCGTGCCCGTCGACGCCCTCGAGATTCCCGGCCAACGCGTCGTCGACGCCGGCCTTCAGCGGTGCCGGCTTGCCACGACGGAACTGTCCGTCGGCGGTGATCACGAGCTTGGCCTCGGCGTCGTCGATACGGGAGCGCAGGGCGGCGGGCGAGAAGCCGGCGAACACGACGGAGTGGGTCAGGCCGAGGCGTGCGCAGGCCAGCATGGCGATGTAGACCTCGGGCAGCAGCGGCATGTAGATGGCCACCCGGTCGCCGGCGACCAGCCCGAGGGAGCTGAGGTAGTTGGCCGCGCGGCTGACCTCGTCCTTGAGTTCGGCGTAGGTGATGTCCCGCGCGTCGTCCTCGGGCTCGCCGATCCAGTGGATGGCCACCCGGTCGCCGTTGCCGGCCTCGACGTGGCGGTCCACGCAGTTGTGGGCCACGTTGAGCGTGCCGCCCACGAACCACTTGGCGACCGGGGCGTCGGACCAGTCGAGGACCTCGGACCACTCGGTCGACCAGTCCAGGCGCCGTGCCTGCTCGTCCCAGAACGCGAGTCGGTCGGAGGCTGCGACGTCGTAGAGGTCGGCCTGCGCGTTGGCCTGTGCGGTGAAGTCGGGGTCGGGGGCGTAGGTCTGGGTGTGGTCGTGATCGGTCATCAGCGGCTCTCTCTCGGGATATGTGTTCACGGCGGCCGGAGTCGACACGGCGGAAACGACCGGACCGGTTTCTGTGAGCGTAGTCACATACCTGGTGCCGTGTTTCGCAACACACCCGATAGGGGGACGCGGGGGGGAGGCGGGGTCAGGACCTCGGCTCGCGGCCTGCGGATTCGCCGGTCTCCCCGCCCTCCGCAGGGGTGGCGCCGGCACTCTTCGGGGTCTCGGCCCTCGCGTTGTCGGGGCCGGCGCCCACCGCGGTGGCGGGTGACGTCGTCGTCGCAGTCTTCCCCGCGCCCTCCGGCGCCTCGCCCGGCGACGTCCCGACG
>NZ_JAALEA010000348.1 GCF_014145145.1 Dietzia cercidiphylli | reverse complement strand
TCGGGCCGGAGGTCGACGCCCTCACGCGTGGCGGGAAGCTGGCGGGACGCGGCGTCGGCCCCGCGCTGCGGCGGCTGCTCCCGTGGCCGGAGGCGACCCGGTTCGACGAGCTGGTGCCCGACCGCCTGCAGGTGCCCAGCTCGTCGTCATACCGTGTCGACTACCCCGAACCCGGATCCGACGCGGCACCGGTGCTGGCGGTCAAGCTGCAGGAGTGTTTCGGGTGGACGACCTCACCCCGGATCTGCGACGGGCGGGTCCCCGTGACCGTCCATCTGCTCTCCCCCGCCGGACGGCCACTCGCCGTGACCCGCGACCTGGAGTTCTTCTGGCGCGAGGCCTATCCCGGTGTACGGGCGGAGATGCGGGGCCGCTATCCCCGGCACCCGTGGCCGGAGGACCCGATGGGCGCCGAACCCACTCGTCGGACCAACCGTCGACATTGAGGATCCCGTTACCATAACGAACCGCCCTGCCGCACTGCCCCGGAGTTGTCCGCCTCATACCATGTGAGTCAGCGCACCTGCGTCCGTCGACCCCGCCCGGAGCGTGATCGCCATGCCCGCGTACACCCCACCCGCACCCCACCGGGTCCCCCTCCCGACCAGGACCCCCGCACGGACCAAGCGGATCCCGCGCGTCCGGAACCGGATCGGGGCCCTGGTGACGTTCACCGGTCTGGCGCTGGCGCTGCTCAGCCTCTACCTGCCGTGGCTGGCCACGGGCGCGGACGAGCGGATCTCGGCCCTGGGGATCACCGAGCTCATCGACGTCCGCAGCGTCGCACCGGTGTTGTTCGTCGGACTACTTGTCCTGGCCCTGCTCGTGGCCGTCACCGCGCTCACCCGCCTGGGGTCGTTCGCCGTCGCGGCGGCGGTGGTGGCGATCGGGGTCCTGGCGGGACACCTCGCCTTCGTCTGGACCCTGATCCTGTCCACGGGGTCGACGGAGCCGGCACTCTCGGGCCTGCCCGCGAACGCCACGGTGACCTCCGGGCCCTATGTGGCCGCGTTCGGGTTCGTGATGGTGTCGGCGGGGTCGGCCTGGGCCGCCCGGTCCGCTCGCTATCCGGTCGATCCCGTGACGTGACGGGCGGGCCCGGTCCGGCGGTCACAGTCCGCCACCGCACCGTCCGGCCGGAACGCACCGTTGTGGCAGAACCCGGACACCCCGCCTATTATGTGACTTACCTCACTTCACAGGTTCCGGTCCGATTAAGGGGCACCCGCCATGGCCGCACAGACAACGCCCGTCACCCGCACCTCGCCGTCGTCGGCGAGCACCCCGACCGGCGGCAAGATCATCCCGCACCTGCGAAACCGCGTCGGCGGCCTGATCGCCGTAGTGGGGCTGGCGCTCGCCCTGCTCAGTCTGTACCTCCCCTGGTTGAGCACCGGGACCGGCGGAGGGATCAGCGCGCTCGACCTCACCGAGATCCTGGACCTGCGCGCGATGGCGCCCCTGAACTTCCTGGGGCTTCTCGTGCTGTCGGTCCTGGTGGCGGTCACGCTGTTCACCCGGTTGGGATTCTTCGCGGCCGCCAACGCGGTACTCGCGTCCCTCGTGTTGATCGCCCACCTCATCTTTGTCTGGGTCCTGTTCAACTCGACCGACACCTCGGATCCGATGCTGGCGGGCCTGCCGGACGGCACCTCGGTCACCTACGGTCCGTTCGTCGCGGCGATCGGATTCATCCTCGTGATCATCGGATCGGCGTTGGCGGCCAAGTCCGCCGAGTACCTGCTCCCGGACCGCGCCGAGGCCCGCATGTTCACCGGCTCGTGAGGCGTCAGAACACCACCACGGTGTCCCCGACCTGCAGCCTCTCGAAATAAGTCGCCGCGGCGGGCCGGTCCATCCGGATACACCCGTGCGACTCGTAGGCCGGATCGCCCTCGTGGAAGGCGATCCCTCCCACGAAGTACACCGAGTACGGCATCGGGGCGTCGTCGAACAGACGGCTGACCTCGTGGCGCACCTTCCGGGTGACCTGGAACGTCCCGCGAGGGGTCTCCCAACCGACCCTTCCGTGCGACATCCGTACCGGCCCGTAGCTCAGCCGCTCCCCCGACTGCAGCCAGGTCCGGTTCCCGTCGAGGTCGACGCACGCGGCGGCCGTACGCGGACACGGGCTCTGCGGGGTGGGGTCCGGCGGCGGCGGGGGCGCGGCCGGAGGGGGCACGAACCCGGGCGGAGGAGTGATCCCCGCCGACTCCAGCCAGCCGCCGGCGGCGGTGCGCAGGTCCGCGTCCGCCTGTACGGATCCCGCCAGGGCCTGATCGAGCACCTGCTGGGCCTCCGGCGGTAGGGGGACCTGGGCCGAGGCGGCGGACGTGGAGGTACCCGCGATCAGCAACGCCGCCACCGCGCCGGCCACCACTCGCGAGGGGATTCTTCTCATGCCGTGATTATGTCCGGGGCACGTCACCCGGACGGACGACTCGCTGTCACGGTCCGGTCTCGACCCGGGCGCTCGACCGGCGCGAGGTCTACCGTCTGGACCATGAGCGAGTCACCGCTTCCCCTCCCCCGGCTCTCCGCGCCGGCGTCCCGCGCCCTCGCCGCGGCCGGGATCACCGACCTCCGCCAGTTGGACGGAACGCCCGAGAGGGACGTTCTGGCGCTGCACGGGGTCGGCCCCTCCCAGCTCGGCGTGCTGCGCGACGCACTGTCCGCGGCGGGGCTGTCCCTCGCCGATCCGCTCTCGCGGCCCCGCGCCACCGGCCGCAACGACAACACGGCGTTTCTCGAGACACCGGGCTCCCCACGGCAGTGGATCGAGGGGTTGCCCACCGCCCGGCGGGTGGAGGACGGCCTGCGCCTGCTCGAGCTCTTCGGCGAGGTCACCGGCGAACCACCGTCCATGTGGGGCCCGTCGATCGTGGGCTACGGCACGCACCACTACGTGTACGACAGCGGTCGTGAGGGCGACACCCTCCGGGTGGGCTTCAGTCCCCGCGCCTCCGCCATCAGCCTCTACGGACTGCTCAGGGCCCCGGGAGCCGACGCGTTGCTCGCGACGCTGGGGCCGCACAAGACCGGCACGGGGTGCCTCTACGTGACGACCCTGGCCCGGATCCGGGAACCCGTGCTCCGCGAACTCGTGGCGGCGGCGTGGGCGCAGCCGGACTGACGCAGCCAGAGCGTCGCCGGTGACGGTCGCGTCAGTCCCGCGGTAGCGGCTTGACCATCGGGAACAGGATCGTCTCCCTGATGCCCAGCCCGGTGAGCGCGATGAGCAGACGATCGATCCCCATACCCAACCCGGTGGTGGGCGGCATCCCCTGCTCCATCGCGGCCAGGAAGTCCTCGTCCAACACCATCGCCTCGTCGTCACCGGCCGCGGCGAGCCGCGCCTGGTCCTCGAACCGGCGACGCTGGATCACCGGGTCGACGAGCTCCGAGTAGCCGGTCGCCAGCTCGAACCCACGGACGTAGAGGTCCCACTTCTCGGTGACCCCCCGATCCGTGCGGTGATCGCGGGTCAGAGGGGAGGTCTCCACCGGGAAATCGCGGACGAACACCGGCCCCTCGAGCTGGTCACCGCACAGGTGCTCCCACAGCTCCTCGACCAGCTTGCCGTGCAGCCAGCCCCTGCCCGAGGGCACCTCGAGCCCGACCTCGCCGGCCAGTTCCGTGAGTTCCTCGACCGTCGAGTCGACCGTGACGGTGTCCTCGTCGGTGTTCCCCACCACCTCGGGGTGCTGCGCGCGCAGGGCCTCGTTGAGCGAGGGGTACATACGCATCTCACGCCACTGCCCGCCCAGGTCGTACTCCGTGCCGTCGGCGAGGGTGACGGTGGTGGTGCCGAACACCTCGCGCGCGACCTCCTGGATGACCTCACGGATCATCGTGGCGGACGTGTCGTAGTCCCCGTAGGCCTGGTAGGTCTCGAGCATCGCGAACTCGGGGCTGTGTGAGGAGTCCACACCCTCGTTCCGGAAGTTGCGGTTGATCTCGAAGACCCGCTCGATGCCGCCCACCACGCATCGCTTGAGGTAGAGCTCGGGGGCGATGCGCAGGTACAGGTCCAGGTCCAGGGCGTTGGAGTGCGTGACGAACGGCCGGGCGGCGGCGCCGCCGTGCAACGTCTGCAGCATCGGCGTCTCCACCTCCAGGAACCCCCGCCTGTCGAGGGCGTCCCGCAGGGCCCGGACGACCTTGATGCGGGTGACCGCGTTGCGCCGGGCCGTGTCGCGCATGATGAGGTCGGTGTAGCGCTGACGGACGCGCGTGTCCTCGCTCAGTTCCTTGTGCGCCACCGGCAACGGACGCAGCGACTTGGCCGCCAGCACCCACGAGTCGGCCATGACGGACAGCTCGCCGCGCCTGGACCGCACCACGCGGCCGGTCACCGAGACGTGGTCACCGAGGTCCACGTCCTGCTTCCACGCCTCGAGCCGCTCCTCGCCCACGTTGGCCAACGAGAGCATCGCCTGCAACTGCGGGGCGAACGAGTCGGGCCCGCCCTCGGTCGCCGGGACCGACAGGTCGGCGTCCGGGCTCACGCCGTCCTGGAGTCGGACGAAGCAGAGCTTGCCCGTGTTGCGGACGAACAGCACGCGGCCCGCGACGGAGACCCGGACGTCGGTCTCCTCCCCGGGCTCGAGGGCGACGAAGCGCGGATCCGAGGCGATCTCGACGAGCCCGTGCGTGCGGGGGACCTCGACCGGATAGGCGTCGACGCCGGAATCGAGGATGCGCTGCCGCTTGTCGCGACGGATACGCAGCTGCTCGGGGGTGTCGTCGGCGGGCTCGGTCGCGGCGGGGGTCGAGTCGGTCACGACTCCCGAGGATAGTCGTCCCTATGCGGCGGGGCCGAACCCGTCACCGCGCACGTGGTCGAGGACGTGGAGGTCGAACCGGTCCGACAGCTGCTCGATGGCGGCCGCCGCCCGGACACTGTTGCCGTGCTCGTCCAGGCGCGGCGAGTAGGCCGCGATCCCGAACTTACCGGGAACCACCGCGAACAGACACCCCGACACCCCGCTCTTCGCGGGCAGTCCGACCTGGTAGACCCAGTCGCCCGCCGCGTCGTACATGCCGCAGGTGAACATCACGCTGTTGGCGTAGCGGACCGCCTTGCGCCCGAGGATCCGCTCGTCGCTGCCGGGCTTCAGACCGCCGTTCGCGAACATGGCGGCCATGTGGGCGAGTTCCCGGACGTCCACGCGGACCGCGCACTGGCGTCCGTACCCCGCCACCACCTCGTGGGGGTCGTCCGCGAGGGTGCCCTCCTCGGCGAGGAGGTGCGCGAGCGCCTGGTTGCGGTGTGCGCTCTTGGCCTCGATGTCGGCGATCTCCTCGTCGACCTCCACGTCACGGCCGACGAGGCGGGAGAGCAGTGCGCGGATGTGCTCGAAGCGCGAGACCTCGTCGTCGTCGGTGTCCCCGACGAGCGCGTGGGCGGCCAACGCCCCGGCGTTGACCAGACCGTTGGGTGCCCGGCCGGTCCCGGCCTCGAGGGAGATCTCGTTGAAGGCGTCCCCGGAGGGTTCGACCCCGATCCGCTTGGCCACCTCGTCCACGCCCTTCTGGTCCAGGGCCAGGGCGTACACGAAGGGCTTGGAGGCGGATTGGAGATCGAAGCGGATGTCGTCGTCCCCCGCCGAGGTCACGGTGCCCTCGAGGTCGCACACCGCCATCGCCAGGGCGTCGGGGTTCGGGTGTTCGTAGTCGCCGAGGTGCGGGACCAGTTCGCCCGAGGAGTCGTCACGGACCTCGTCGAGGATGCCCTGGAGAAGGTCTGCCGAGATGTGGTCCGTCATGGACGCGACCGTACCGGGGCCGGTGCCCGCGCGCCCCCGGTCGGGCGTGGTGCCGCGCTCAGTGCGCCGAGATCGCGGATCGCTCGCGCAGCAGGTGCTCGGCGTCCGAGAGCAGGCCGAGCGCCCCCGCCGCC
>NZ_JAALEA010000347.1 GCF_014145145.1 Dietzia cercidiphylli | reverse complement strand
AGGTGGTCGCGCGCCTCGTCGTCGTACTCCAGGTCGGCCGGGTCCACCACGATGGTGACACCCTCCACCTTGTCCATCTCCCGCAGCTCCAGGGGGGTGAACTTGGCGTAGGCCGGGCCGCGGCGGCCGGTCACGGTGACGACGCGGGTGGCGCTGGTGCCGAAGCCCTCGCGGACGTGCTCGGGGATGTCGGTGGCCTCGAGCTGCTCGGGCGTGCGCACCAGCATCCGCGCGATGTCGAGCGCGACGTTGCCCACGCCCACCACGGCGGCGCGTTCGGCGGTCAGGGCCCAGTTGCGGTCGGCGTCCGGGTGGCCGTCGTACCAGGTGACGAACTGCGCGGCCCCGAAGGAGCCCTCGAGGTGTTCGCCGGGGATGCCCAGTTCGCGGTCGGCGAGGGCGCCGGTGGCCAGGATGACGGCGTGGTAGAGCCGGGGGACGTCGTCCAGGGTGAGGTCGCGTCCGAACTCGACGTTGCCGAGGAAGCGGATCCGCGGGTCGGTGACGATCGACTCCAGGGTGCGGGCGATGCCCTTGATGCGAGGGTGGTCCGGGGCGACCCCGTGGCGCAGTAGGCCGTAGGGCACGGGCAGCTTGTCGATGCAGTCCACGACGATGTCCCTGCCGTGCTGGTCAGCCCACGCCAGGAGGGCCTCGCAGGCGTAGACGCCCGCCGGTCCGGAACCGACGACGGCCACTCGGACGGGGGCGGCGGAGGGGGTGGGGGACATGGCCCGATCATGGCACGGGGGCGCGCCCGGCGGACCTCGACCGGGCGGACTCGTGGCGGGGGGAGCATAATCAGGGCCCATGAGCGATTACGCCGGGGACCTCGGGCCGCAGCAGGCATGGGATCTTCTCGCCTCCGACCCCTCTGCCGTCCTGGTGGACGTGCGCACGAGCGCCGAGTGGCAGTGGGTCGGCGGCGCCGACCTGTCCCAGTTGGGCAGGCGCGCGGTGGGAATCGAGTGGATGACCTCGGCGGGCGAGCCCAACCACCGCTTCCTGGAGCAACTCGGCCAGGCGGGCGTGGACGCGGACACGCCGGTCCTGTTCCTGTGCCGCAGCGGGCACAGGTCGGCCGCCGCCGCGAGCGCCGCCACCGCCGCCGGTCTGGGCCCCGCCTACAACGTGGCCGAGGGATTCGAGGGCGACCCGGACGCGGCGGGCCACCGCGGTTCGGTCAACGGGTGGAAGGTCGCGGGACTGCCCTGGCGACAGTCCTGACCCGGCCCGGCCCGCCACCGCACCACCGACGACACTCAGAAAGCAGCGGATGAGAAACAACGAGCTCCCCGACGGACTCCACCCCGACACCCTGGGGGTGCGGGCCGGGCAGATGCGCACCGGTTTCGAGGAGACCGCCGAGCCGATGTTCCTCAACTCCGGCTACGTCTACTCCTCGGCGGAGGCGGCCGAGGCGTCGTTCAACGGGGACCTCCAGCGGTTCGTGTACTCCCGCTACGGCAACCCGACCGTGGCGATGTTCCAGGAGCGCCTGCGGCAGATCGAGGGCGCCGAGGCGTGCTTCGCCACCAGCTCCGGCATGTCGGCGGTGTTCGTCTCGCTGGCCGCGCTGCTGGGCAACGGCTCCCGGCTGGTGGCCTCCCGAGCGCTGTTCGGCTCGTGCTTCGTGATCTGCAACGAGATCCTGCCGCGCTGGGGCGTGGAGACGGTGTTCGTGGACGGCTCCGACCTGGACCAGTGGCGCGAGGCGCTCAGCGAGCCGACCGACGCCGTGTTCTTCGAGACCCCCTCCAACCCCATGCAGGAGCTGGTGGACGTGCGCGCGGTCTGCGAGCTGGCGCACGCGGCCGGCGCGCAGGTGGTGGTGGACAACGTCTTCGCCACCGTCCTGCACCAGAAGCCGCTCGAGCTGGGCGCGGACATCGTGGTCTACTCCACCACCAAGCACATCGACGGCCAGGGCCGCGTTCTGGGCGGGGCCGTGCTGGGGCCGGAGGAGTACATCTCCGGACCCGTGCAGAACCTGATGCGTCATGCCGGGTTCGGCATGAGCGCGTTCAACGCCTGGGTGCTGCTCAAGGGCCTGGAGACCATGAGCCTGCGGGTCGAGCGCATGTCCGCCAACGCGCTGGAGGTGGCGCAGTTCCTCGAGTCGCACGACGCGGTGGACTGGGTGCGGTACTCGATGCTGCCCTCGCACCCGCAGTACGACCTGGCCACCGAGCAGATGTCGGGCGGCGGATCGGTCGTGACGTTCGGCCTGAAGTTCGACGACGACGAGGTGGACCGGGGCAAGCAGCGTTGCTTCTCACTCCTCAACGCGCTGAGGGTCATCGACATCTCCAACAACCTCGGTGACGCCAAGTCCCTGGTGACCCATCCCGCGACCACCACCCATGCGTCCATGGAGCCGGAGGCGCGCGCCGCGGTGGGCATTACCGACAACGTAATCCGCCTCTCGGTGGGGTTGGAATTCGCCGGAGACCTCATCGAGGACTTGCGTAGGGGTCTAAACTAAGTTTTATGCGGTCACATGGCGGCGCGTCCCGGACGAGGGTGGCGGTGCTGCCCGCCGCGCACCCGGCCGTCCGCCGGATCACGGGGTTGGCGTCGTCGGGCCGCCTCGAGATGGTCCCGATGCGCCCGGGCGTGGTCAACGGTGAATCCCACCCGGGCACGTACGTGAAGGACGACGGCCCGGCCCCCGACCGCGACCTCGATCACGTGGACGTGGCCCACGTGCATTTCGGCTACGACTACCTGGATCCGGAGAGCGCCCGGGACGTCATCGAGCACCTGTCCCACGCCGGGGTCCCGATGGTGCTGACCGTGCACGACATCGTCTACCCCTCCCACGAGGACTCCGAGCCACACCGGGGGTACACCGGCACTCTGGTCGGCGCGGCTGTGCAGGTACTCACCCTGACCGAGGTCGCGGCGCGGGAGCTGTGGGTGCGGTGGGGCGTGGAGGCGATGGTGGTGCCGCATCCCCGGCTGCTCGACGAGGCCGAGATCTCGTCGGCCATCCGCGCGTCCAAGCACCTCCGGGCACCCGGGGACACCGTCGTGGGTGTGCTGCTGGAACGGATGGGCGAGAACATCGAGGGGCCCGAGCTCCTCGACCTGCTGGCGCCGGTGGCGACCGGCCGGCGGAACGCGCACCTGCGGATCGTCGTGGAGGCGCAGGCGTGGCGTGACGCGTGTGGTGAGGACCGGGAGAGCGGCGGGCACCACCTGGTGGCCGAGCTCGCGGCGGAAGGCGGGTGGGAATCCGTGCGGCTGATCCGCTACGAGGCCCGCGACCTGGGGCCCGTGCTCGCCGAGTTCGCCGCCCTGGACGTGTGTGTGCTGCCGTATCGTTTCGCCACGCATTCCACCTGGCTGGAGCTGTGCCGGGACCTGGGGGTGACGCCCGTGCTCCCGGCAGTGGGCTTCCTCCGCGAGCAGTGGTTCGACCGCTGCGACCCGGACGAGCACTCGGGTGAGGTGTACGACCCCCGCGACCCCGGCACGTTGACATGGGCGGTGCGCACGGCCATCGACGAACCCCGGTCGCCGCCGCCGCGCGTCGAGGGCGCGGATCCGGGGAAGGTCATGGCCGCGCACGAGCAGGCGTACCGGATGGCCGCGCGACGGCGTGAGGCGATCCAGGAGGGTTCCTGAACCGGGCCGCGCGTGTCAGGTTCCGGCGTCCGCGCGGGTGATCTCGATGGGCCAGGCGAGCATCAGCACCGAGTCGGGCGCCGGGGACGCCGAGTCCATGCTCAGCTCGAGGCACACGGTGACGGGTGCTCCCGGGGTCGTGCGGGTGGCGGCCGGCAACACCAGTGGTTCGTCGACGGTGGCGGCGTCCACCGGCTCCGGCAGTGTCGCGTCACCGGCCAGGATGCTGGGGGTGCCGCTGCTGAACGTGGGCGCGGCGCAGGCGCCTCCGTTGGTGGTGACGGCCCGGATCCGGACGTCGGCGGCGGTCGTGGGGTCGCCCTCCACCAGCGCGCCCCTGCCGATCACCACGTGGGCCTCCGAGCGGGAATCGACGCTCGTCCGCAGGGTCAGGGGCTGGTACGCGGAACGGTTGCGGAGCGCGGCGGTGTCCACGCGGACGGGGAAGTGCCCGCCGTAGGTGGAGATGGGAGCGGTCCAGGTGGTGCCGAAGTCGGTGGATGCCTGCACTGACCAGGAGGAGCTTCGTAGCGCCGACTCGCGGGCATCGTCCTCGCGGTCCTGCATGACCAGGGTGGTGCCGAGTGCACAGGCGGAAGCGGAACCGAGGGCGACCAGCGCGGTGGCCGCGTGTCGAATCCGCATAGCTCCTCCGAAAGCCATTACTCGGCGACCGGTCCGGAGGAGGGGGCTCCGGCACGGGCTGGCCCGCCATGATCGCCGCTTCATCCAGAGTATGGTCGCCGGTGGCCGAATCGTTACATTTCCTGCGGCGAGTGACGAATCTCACGACAGTTCCTGCGTGTTGCAGCGGGTGTCAGCGGATGTAGACGACCGTCCCGGTTTTCTGGTTGACGGTGGCCCAGCGCCACCCGTCCGAGTCCGGGTCGCTCGAGGTGAGAGTCCTCCAGTCCCCGCTGGGGCGGATGCCCTCGTTGATCCAGGTGTCCAGCGCGGTCAGGGCGGTGCGGGTCCCGGTTGGGACCTTGTCGCCCTTGACGACGACGTCGAGGTCATCGCCGTCCACCTCGACGGTTCCTACCGTCGTCGTGTCCGCGGACGCCGAGAGGGTGCCGGGGTCGGTGGGCATGGCGGTTGTTGGGGATGCGGACGTTGTGGTGGTCTGCGCGGTGGTGGTGTCGTTCGTCGTCGTGGTGGACTCGCGCTTGGTGGACGTCACGATGCTGGTTCCGGCAGGCTCGGCGGGGTTGGATGCCGACGGGTCTGGTGGCGCTGAGGTCGTGATCTCCGACGCCGTGGGGTCCTCCAACGGGGACGTCACCGTGGTTGCCTCAGGGAGCGATGTAGTGATGGGAG
Source organism: Dietzia cercidiphylli (assembly GCF_014145145.1). Classification (GTDB taxonomy): domain Bacteria; phylum Actinomycetota; class Actinomycetes; order Mycobacteriales; family Mycobacteriaceae; genus Dietzia; species Dietzia natronolimnaea. The sequence continues at coordinate 5,939 of NZ_JAALEA010000347.1, read as the reverse complement.
CCTCCGGATCGGCGTCGAGGGCCCTCCGACTTGCTGGCTGTGAGGTGACCGTGAACCCGCCGCCCCAATAGTCTGGGGTATAGCTTGATCCGTTGTATGCAGTGCGAGAGTTTCCTCCGGGCATTCCATTGAGTGGGAACACCGCGCTCTTGGCGGGCAGAGCGTTGTCCGTGACTCGCTTCACCCCGCATTCGGAACGGGAAAGCACAAAGTACATTTTCGCAGCTAGGTAGTCCTGCTGGCTCCAGTTCAAATTCCTAGCGGTCCAACTCTCAATATACAACCCTACTTCAGAGAATGCGTGGGGCGGGTCCTGACTTTCTCGCAAGGTAATGACCGGCATATGTCGAAAGTAAGTGGGTTGGGTGCCTCCCCACTGGACTCTCATGAAGTCTGAAAGTGAGTGCGGCCCGGGGTTCCCTTGCCAAAGGGTATGGAAATCTTGCGAATATGCAAGACGGTCATCGATATTGATGCTCTCGACGCCAATATCAATCCTTCCCGAGGGGGTACCAGCCTCTGCGAGTTTGCCGTTTGTCTGAGTTGACACACTGCACCGGGCGGAGGTCTTGATGTCGACAGCGTTGATTGTCTGAGGTGAACCAATGTTAATGCGAATTCCGAAACCAAACGCCCTCGTGTTGAGGCTGGCGGCTGCGTACGAATTCGCTGCCGTCTCGCATTGGTTCAAGGAGGTTGCGGAGTCCGCAAATGAGGAGTTAATAAACTGGCATCTGAAACCACCAGGCCTCACAAAGTTGACGGGGTAAGGCGATTGCCACCTGTTGTTCGCTACGTTTCCCTGTTGATTGTTGAGAGCTTTATCCGGATCCAAGGGGCCGTAGTTGTTCATTGAGGCGCCATCGTCCAGAAGCATCGGCCCTCTCCAATAGGATTTCCACTGGGGGTCACCGGGTTGCCCGATCGCGGTGTTCCCGGTCAGTCCCTGCTCGTACTCGAAGGATTTCGAGTAGGGGTCGTTGTCGCCCTGACCATTGATGGTGGTCGAAGAGTAGGCGCTACCGCCAACCACGCGTGTGTATGCAAGTGGCCACTTAGCGGCAACGCCCGCCTTGGCGAATTCGCTGTCTGTGTAGGCGGCTTCAGTCTGCGCGACGAGGCCGTCACCCGTGCTTGCCGACACCACGGACAGGGCGGTGACGGCGGCCAGGGTTGCGAGGCCGACGGCGCGGAAACGGGTGTGGACGGACATCAGGTCTTCCTCTTCCGTGGCCAGAATGACCAGGTGACGAGCAGTGTCATGGCGATGGTCATGCCCGCCATGACGCGGGGATCAGACACCTTGGAGACGAGGTAGCCGAGCTCGGGGACCGAATAGATCACCACTCGTGCTTGAGTGACCTGATAAGGGGCGGGGTCCTTGTTGTCATTGGCATCGCCCTTCATCTCGATGGAATACTCACCGCCACCGACATGGGCAGTCGACACGACGCGGTGTGTGACGGGTAGCTGCCCCGGGCGGTCGATGGTGAGGACGTCCCCGACCTCCGCCTGCGAGGCCTGGATCTCGCGGACGAGTGCCAGGGAACCCGTCGGGATGGTCGGGCTCATCGAGCCGGTTTTGAACATGATGAGCGAGATGTTGAACGCGAACGCGGCGACCACAGCGATGATGCAGATGACCCCACCGAGGGCGAGCAGATCGAGAATTCGCTCGCCTATCCACTTCCCGATGCGGGGGCTGCGTGGGGTCGTCGGTGCCGCGTGTCGAGGGCCGAGTGTGGTGTGGGTCATCGTGGTCACGTTCCGATGATCGTGGTGAAGGGCCACGTGACCGAGAAGTCGGCGCCGTTCGCCGCGTCGGCGGTCGCGTTGTTGGCGAGGCTGAATTCAAAGCAGACGGTGCGGCCCGGGCCGGCGGTGGTGTCCGTCCCTGCCAGGAGAGTGATCGTGGGCCCGGTGATCACCGCTCCTGCGGTGGTGTAGGTCATGGCGGTGCCCCGCAGATAGGAGACTCCCCCGGTTTGGGTCACTGTGGTGGAGTTGCAGGTGTGGTTGGGCGACATGTACGCACGGACTCGAACCGCGTCGACCATTGTCGGGGTCGAACTGCCGTTCAGAGTCACAATGCCGGTCCCCATGGTGACCGTGGCCGGATTCGTCACGCCAGAACTCGTCCGCAGGGCGAACTTGGAGTACACCGTCGCGCCGGGAACCAGGCCGGTGGATGGGTTCATCTCCATCACCGCGGCACTGCCGGAGGTGAAATGGTTGCTCCACGTCCCGTTAACCCCGTTAGTCGAGGTCGTCGATCCTTCGATCCCGCCGCGAATCGAGGCGAACTGGCCGTTCGCCCACGTGCTGTCCTGGAAAGTAGCGACGGTAGCCAGCGAGCCTAAGCCCAGCACGAGGCCCGCTGCGGCGAGGACACGGGTCTGGCGCCACCAACGATGATGTGTGCTCATCCCGCTCCTCCCTCCGAACTGCGAATTGGCGACAAGTACTTATACGGAAGTCGCGGTGAAGTGCCAGACGAGACCCGCGGACCCGGTGCCGTACGGGTTGGTCGATGGATCGTCGCCCGAACCCTGGGACGCCACTGTGACTTTGAAGCACACTGTCTTGGGAGTGGTGGCAGTGGTGTTCAGCGTCTTGTCCAAAGTCACAGTGCCGGAAGCAGGGGAGACCGGCTGAAGCGTGTCCGTGGCCGGGCCCTGAGCACTGGGCACGAGCGCGGTGCCGGCGAGGTACCCGGCCTCAGTGCAGTTGCCGGGACCGGGGACGACAGTGGCGCTCCACGTGAGCTTGGAGCGAAGCGCCGGATCGCCCGTCCCGAGGTACTCAGAGACTCGGACCTGTCCGTTGAAGTCGGCCTTGGTCGAGTCTATTGCCAGGCTGAACGGTGCGTAGTAGCTGGTCCCCGGCGAGACAATCGTGGGTACCACTGACGAGAAAGCGAGCGGCGCACTATTCCCCTGCGTCGAGTACTCGCCCCACGTGTGAGTCGAGGTGGTGCTCGCGCTTCCCTGGACGTTAAACTGGCCGGCCCGGAACTGACCGTTGACCCAGATGTCGTCGGACCAAGCAGCGAGCGTCATGGCGGCGCCGAGCCCGCACACGAGACCGCCCGCTAGAAGTGCCCTAAGGCGACGACGGTGGTCAGCCGCGCGGGAAGTGGAATCGGGATCGGTCACAGAGGGGCCTTCCAAGGTGTGAAACGAACTGAGTGGGGCGGTAAGAGTCGCCCCACTCAGAGCAGCGTTGGAAAGTCACGTGCTACCTGAACCGGGAGTGGCTGACAGACGGCTCGACACTCCATGGTTCAAGACTGTGACGGGACTCCAAGCCGATCAGTTGGTTGTGACGGACTCGCCGGTGAACTGCCAGACGACCGGGCCGGTCGACAAGCCCTGCATGTCGACCGCGCCGGTCGTTTCGTTGTCCGGCAGCGTTACCGCAAAGCAGAGGTGCTGCTCGGTGTCCTGATTGGCGGCCACGGTGAATGCGTCTGCTAGGTCTCGTGTGAGCGCGCCCGGTCCGAGTAATTCTGTGCCGGCGCCGAAGACGGCCGGGTTGCAGATGCCGCCCTCCGCGATCGTATTGATCTCAAAGGTGAGATTGTTGAACAGGCGAGCAGCATTCGGATCTGCGGGGGCGGTAGCGCCAGTCAAGGAGACGAGAGCCTCGGTCGAGGTTTGGTCCGACGTGGCGATGGAAATCGGGGCGTAGACGGTGTCGCCGGGCGCCATGTTGTTCGGCGTAAGCACGAAGGTGAGTGCGTCACCGGGGGACGTGTCGTAGTTCTCGTACGTCGACTCAGGGGCGCCGTAGACATTGCCCTGGAGTTCGAACGTGCCGGTGCCGAACGTACCGTTCGCGAACACATCATCCGACCACGCGGCCAGGGTGACAGCGGCACCGAGGCCGAGGACCACGCCGCCGGCGAGGATCGCCTTGCGCTTGCGGCTGCGCTCCTGCTGCTTGAGCTGGGCGTCGGGGGTGAGGGGTTCGTTGGCGTTCAAGAGACGCGCCTTTCCATGGGGGCCACCGGATGGGCCCAGAACTGATGTGGAGTGTCGGCCCCGTACGGATTCGAACGCTGATCGACTTCGGACCGCGAAGGTCCCGCATGAGGATTGCACATATTTATTCACAATGGAATGCCGTTGACGGATTCTTATCTCAGCAGTGTGGTAGACCGAGCGGTTCGCAGCGGCGCCGCCGCGGGTCGGTTTTAATGAGCAAGCCTAAGTTTTCTCAGTTTTCTGTCAGCATATTGCGAGGTCGCTAGGCTGAGACCCCACGGCTGTCAAGTCCGGACCTCCGGCGCGACGGCGCTGGCATACTCGGCTGCAGTGCCCCGACCACCGCGTCGGTGAAGTCACTCACACAACCCACGAGGAGTCGTCGATGCCCCCCACCTCCGCCCTGAAGCTCGGTTACAAGGCCTCGGCCGAGCAGTTCGGCCCGCGCGACCTGGTCGAGTACGCGGTCCTGGCGGAGCAGGCGGGTATGGACTCGGCCACGGTCTCGGACCACTTCCAGCCGTGGCGCCACGACGGCGGCCACGCCCCGTTCTCCCTGGCGTGGATGACGGCCGTGGGGGAGCGCACCGAGCGGCTGCAGCTGGGCACCTCCGTGCTCACTCCCACGTTCCGCTACAACCCGGCGGTGCTCGCGCAGGCCTTCGCCACCATGGCGTGCCTCTACCCGGACCGCATCTTCCTCGGCGTGGGCACCGGCGAGGCGCTCAACGAGATCGCCACGGGCCACCAGGGGCAGTGGCCCGAGTTCAAGGAGCGGTTCGCCCGCCTGCGCGAGTCGGTCCGGCTCATGCGCGAGCTGTGGACCGGCGAGACCACCAACTTCGACGGCGATTTCTACACCACCAAGGACGCGTTCCTCTACGACGTGCCCGAGGGTGGCGTGCCGGTCTACATCGCCGCCGGTGGACCCGTGGTGGCCAAGTACGCCGGCCGGGTGGGCGACGGCTTCATCTGCACCTCGGGCAAGGGCATGGAGCTCTACACCGACAAGCTCCTGCCGGCGGTGGAGGAGGGTGCCGGGATCAACGACCGTGACTCCTCCCGGATCGACCGGATGATCGAGATCAAGATCAGCTACGACCCCGACCCGGCCGCGGCACTGGAGAACTGCCGCTTCTGGGCGCCGCTGTCGTTGACCCCCGAGCAGAAGCACTCGGTGGACTCGCCGCGGGAGATGGAGCGCCTGGCCGACGAGCTGCCCATCGAGCAGGTCGCGAAGCGCTGGATCGTCGCCTCGGACCCCGACGACGCGGTGGCGCAGGTCAAGCAGTACGTCGACGCCGGTTTGAACCACCTGGTGTTCCACGCGCCGGGCCACGACCAGAAGCGGTTCCTGGACCTGTTCAAGACCGACCTCGAGCCGCGGTTGCGTGACCTGGCGTGAGCGGCGCGAGCACCGTCCCGGGCCCGGACAAGGCTGATCTCTCCGGCCTCGAGGGCCTCCTCGACGTGGTCGACTCGGTACGAGTCCTGCGCTACCCGCACGAGACGGAAGCCGATGAGGAGGGTCAGACCACGGAGTGGCACTGCGACATCGTCGTCGTCGACAACGTCCCCGCGCCCGGGTTCACCACCTACGCCACCGTCGGCGCCCGGGAGCTCCCCACCAACGTCACCACGCCCGACGGGCGGCAGATCCGCAGTGAGTTCGTCACCGTCGGCCGCACCGGACACCGCGCCATGGCCGACGTCCTGGACGCGTGCGCGCTGGCCGTGGCGACCGGGTCCATCCATGTGGCGCCGGGCGCGGTGATCCCGGGCGCGGTGGGGCTCGTCGACTCCGGCCGACGCTGCGAACACCTGGTCCTCACCCCGCCGTTCCTGTGGCCCGACCTGCAGGTGGTCGACGAGACCGGCGGCCCGGACGGCACCGGGCCACTGCTCACCCGGCTCCAGGCCGTGCCCATCACCTCCGCCGAGATGTCGGCGGTC
>NZ_JAALEA010000346.1 GCF_014145145.1 Dietzia cercidiphylli | reverse complement strand
GAGCGCGGAGACCTGCGAGGGAGCCCGCTCCGGGATGTTTGCGCGGCCGTACCGTCGCACGGCGACCGCCACCCCGGCGGCCACGACCACCAGCGAAGCGGTGGTGACCAGCCACACCGGCACCACGTGCTCGGCGCTGTGCTCGCCCACGACCGGGGCGAGCCAGCCCTCGAGCCGCCCGCCGATCGCGAGCAGGGCCCCGGAGAGTACGGAGCCGACCGCGATGAGGATCATCGGCGCCGTCATGGACACCGGCGACTCGTGGGGATGGGCTCCCTCGCGCCATCGCTGTCGGCCGAAGAAGGTCAGGATCATCACCCGCGTCATGTAGAAGGCGGTCAGGCCGGCTCCGAGGAGCGCCACCGCGCCGAGCAGGTATCCGGCCGCCCCGCCGCCGCCCACGTCGAACGCCGCGGAGATGATGCCCTCCTTGGAGTAGAAGCCGGAGAACGGTGGGACGCCGATGATCGCGAGGTAGCCGAGTCCGAAGGTGACAAAGGTGACCGGCATGACCGCGCGCAGGGCACCGTAGCGCCGCATGTCGACCTCGTCGTCCAGCCCGTGCATCACCGATCCCGCTCCGAGGAAGAGGCCGGCCTTGAAGAAGCCGTGGGTGAGCAGGTGCATGATCGCCAGGGCGTATCCGGCGGGGCCGAACCCGGCGGCCATGACCATGTATCCCACCTGGCTCATGGTGGAGGCGGCGAGCACCTTCTTGATGTCGTCCTTGGCGCAGCCGATCACGGCGCCGAACAGCAGTGTCACCGCGCCGACCGCGATCACCGCCGTCCGCGCCGCCGGGGCCGCGTCGAAGATCGGGTTGGCCCGGGTGATCAGGTAGACGCCGGCGGTGACCATGGTGGCCGCGTGGATCAGCGCCGAGACCGGGGTTGGGCCCTCCATGGCGTCTCCGAGCCACGACTGCAGCGGCACCTGGGCGGACTTGGCGCAGGCGCCCAGCAGCAACAGCAGGCCGAGCGCGGTGACCAGGCCGGTGCCGACCCCGGGCTCGGCACCGTCAGTGCCGCTGATGGCGGCGAAGACGCCGTCGAAGGACAGGGTCCCCAGCTGCGTGACCATCACCATCAGGGCCACGGCGAGCCCGATGTCCCCGACGCGGTTGACCAGGAACGCCTTCTTGGCCGCCGTGGCCGCGGACGGCTTGTGCTGCCAGAACCCGATGAGCAGGTAGGAGACCAGGCCCACGCCCTCCCACCCCAGGTAGAGCACCAGGAAGTCGTCGGCCATCACCAGCAGCAGCATCGCGGCCAGGAACAGGTTGAGGTAGGCGAAGAACTTGCGTCGCGCGGGGTCGGCGGCCATGTACCCGGTCGAGTACACGT
>NZ_JAALEA010000345.1 GCF_014145145.1 Dietzia cercidiphylli | reverse complement strand
GGGCTTCGCGCAGGACGGCGGAACGGACCTCGTCGCGACCGGTCGGGCGGGGTCGCGGGGCGCCGTGCCCACGGGTGGGCGCGGAGTCGGGCGGGGTCGGTCCGGGGAGGCCGTCCTCGTCGTCGTCGGATCGGTTCTCACTTTCCATTCCCAAACTGTACACAATTGACTACAGTCGGGTTGACGGGTGTGGATTGACGCGCCCCGCCCCTCGTGCGAAAGGCCGACGATGACCACCACTGACCGCCGCGACGACATCGACGCGATCAAGTCCCTGAAGTACCGCTACCTGCGTTGTGTGGATCTGCGACTGTGGGACGAGCTCGCCGGGACACTCGCCCCCGAGGTCTCGGCCTCCTACGGCAAGCGCCTGTCCTACACCGGCCGCGACGAGGTGGTGGCCGGGTTGCGGGAGCAGATGACCGACGACGTCATCACCGAGCACCAGGCCCACCACCCGGAGATCGAGGTGGACGGCGACACCGCGACCGGCCGCTGGTACCTGCAGGACCGGGTGATCGTGCCCGCCTTCGACACGATGATCATCGGAAGCGCCTTCTACTCCGACACCTACGCGCGCCAGGACGGTCGCTGGGTCATCACGAGCACCGGCTACAAGCGCACCTACGAGGCGATGCTCAACCTCAAGGACATCCCGAGTTTCCAGCTCACGGACAACCACCTCGCCCCCACCGGCGGGCAGTGAGGGCGCGGGCGGACGGTGCGAGCTCTGCCCGGCGAGTCGGTGACGACGACTGTGACCGTGACGGTGACGCGTGGAGCTGATCGTCATCGCCGCGCTGTGCGTGGCGGCGGCCTCGGTCATCGGCGGCGCCACCGGGTTCGGCACGTCCCTGTTGGCCACCCCGTTGATGCTGATGGCGGGCATCGGACTGGCCGAGACGGTGGTGGTGAACCTGGTCGTGGCCCTGGTCACCAGGGTGGGCGTCACCGTGCAGTTGCGCGCTCACATCACCTGGCCGCGCGTCGCGGTGCTGGGACTGGCGAGTGTGCCGGGCGCCTGGTTGGGCGTTCAGACCATCGCGTTCCTGCCGGAGGAGCACCTCAAGCCGGCGGCAGGCGCGATCACGGTCCTGTGCGGGGTCGCCATGGCGCTGCCCGCGGCAAAAACACCCCGGCCGCCCTCGGCGATCGCGACCGCGGTCACCGGGGTGATCAGCGGGTACTTCTCCACCACCACCTCGCTCAACGGACCGCCTGTCGTCCTGCTGCTCAGCCGGGCCAGGCTGCCGCCGCTGGGCTTCATCGCCGACCTCGCCGGGTACTTCGTCATCACCAGCCTGGTCTCCCTCGCACTGTTGTGGTCGGGCACCGAGATCGACCTGCCCGCCCTGCTGCCCGTGGTGGTGGCCTGCACCGTCGTCGGGGTCCTGGCCAACCAGCTCGGAATCGGCATCGCCATGCGCCTGCCCACCCACGTGTTCCGCTCCGCCGTGATCTCCCTCGTGGTGATCGCCGGCCTCGTCACCTTCGCCACCGCGTGATCGCCGTGACGCCCCGTTCCCACTCCCACAGATTCCCGTACCGACCCCGGAGGACCCCATGACCGACAGCACCGCGCAGACCGACACGACCGCAGAGACTGACACGTCCACGCAGACCGACACGACCGCGCAGCACACCGAGAACGCCGGCACCGCACGGGAGAACCGTCTGGCCGGCAAGGTCGCCATCGTCACCGGCGGCGGGCAGGGGGTCGGGGAGGGCATCGCGCTCGGCCTCGCCGAGTCCGGTGCCGCGTTGTTGCTGGTCGGCCGCCGGATGCGCAAACTCGAGCGGGTCGCCGAGATCATCCGTGCGAACGGTGGGACGGCCGAGTGCCTGGCCGTGGACATCATCACCGACGGCGCCCCCGAGGCGATCATCGCGACCGCCGTGGAGAAGCTCGGCGGTGTCGACATCCTGGTCAACAACGCCAACATGGCCATGCCGCTGCCGCTGTCCGACTACCCGGACGACGAGTTCCGCAAGGCCTTCGAGGGCGGCCCCCGCGTGACCTTCACCCTGATGAAGCTGGCGCGGCCCGAGATGGCCAAGCGCGGAGGGGGAACGATCATCAACCTCGTGACCGCCGCCGCCGTCCGGTGGGACGCCGCCAACTACGGCATCTACTCCGCGGTCAAGGAGGCCATCCGCGCCCTGACCCGCGCCGCCGCCTACGAGTGGGCGGCCGAGGGAACCCGCGCCCTCAACGTGGCGCCGCACGCTCACAGCCCCGGGCTGGACTGGTGGATGGAGAACAACCCCGAGGAGGCCGAGGAGTTCGTGTCGAGCATCCCCGCCGGCCGCGTGGGCGACCCCCTCCCCGACATCGGTCGCCCGGTGGCCTGGCTGTGCTCGGCCGAGGCCTCGTACCTCAGCGGTGCCACCATCCCCCTCGACGGCGGCCAGTCCCGCTGGGGCTGACCCCGTCGTCGTCGCCCCGTACAACCCCTCTCCCCGGAAAGCCTCCGCCATGACCCCGACCACTGGTCCCACGAACACCGCCCCGACCAGCCGCGACGCGCTGGCCCTGGCCGCCGACATCCGCGCCGGCGCCACCACCGCCGCCGAGGTACTGGAGGAGGCCATTGCCCGCATTGAGCGGCTCGACCCCGGGCTGGGCGCCATGGTCTCCACGCGCATCGACGCCGCGCGTGCCGAGGTGGAGGCCGGCCTGCCCGACGGCCCACTGCGCGGGGTGCCGATCGTCATCAAGGCGCTCGGCACCGACGTCGCCGGGCTGCCCGCCGCCGACGGCTCCCGACTGCTCGCCGACGTCGTGGCGACCGTGGACAGCACCGTCGTGCAGCGCTACAAGGCCGCCGGGATGGTGGTGCTCGGTACGACCAACGTGCCCGAGATGGGCAAGTCCACCACCACCGAATCGCTGCTGCACGGCCCGTGCCACAACCCGTGGAACACGGCGTACTCG
>NZ_JAALEA010000344.1 GCF_014145145.1 Dietzia cercidiphylli | reverse complement strand
GATCGGCGGCGGCGGTCGCCTCGGGAATGGTGCCGGTCGCTCACGGCACCGACGGCGGCGGCTCCATCCGCATCCCCGCCGCGATGTGCGGACTGGTGGGCCTCAAGCCCAGCCGCGGGCGCGTTCCGACGTGGCCGCACCCCGACGCGCTCTCCTCGCCGTTGTCCTATCACCACGCGCTGACCACCACTGTCCGTGACAGCGCAGCGCTACTCGACGTGGTGGCCGGCCACCGCCCCGGCGACTCCTACGGTGCGCCCACGCCGTCGCGCCCGTTCCTCGACGAGGTCGGCGCCGACCCCGGCCGTCTTTGCGTCGGCATGCTGCGCGTCGCGCCGGGACCGTTCCCCACCGACGCCGCGTGCACCGCCGCCGTCGACCACACCGCCGCTCTGCTCGCCGGGCTCGGCCACGACGTTCATGAGGTGGAGCTGGACGTCGACGTGCTGGAGGGGATGTCGGCGGTCGGCGCCATCATGGGCGCCCAACTGCGGGCCACCATCGATGCGCGCCTCGCCGCGTTGGGAAGAGACCTCGACGACGACGACATCGAGCCCTGGACCCGGGTGATCCTGGACAACGCCATGACCCACTCCGCGCCCGACGTCGCCCGGGCCCTGCAGACCGCCACGCGGACCGGCTGGCGCGTGGCCGAACTGTTCGGACCCGACGGCGTGGACGTGCTGATGCTGCCGACGTTGCCCTCCACCACCCCTGAGCTGGGCTACCTCGACCCGACCGACCCGGAGGCGATGTGGACGCGGTCCTCGGCGTTCTCCGTGTGCACGAGCATGTTCAACCTCTCCGGGCAGCCGGCCATCTCCCTCCCGCTGGCCGCGGATGACCGGGGCCTGCCCGTGGGCGTGCAGCTGGTCGCCGACTACGCCCGCGAGGATGTGCTGCTGCGGCTGTCGGGGCAGCTCGAGGCGGCCGCGCCGTGGGCGACCGTGGCGCCGGGGTACGAGGGATGGTGACGCGCGGGCGTTGATCGTCCGGGCTCGGATGGCGGTGACCCGCGCGGCTCTTGACCCGCGAGGCTCTTGACCCGTGCGGCTCCTGACCTGCCTGGCTCTTGACCTGCCTGTCTCCTGCGCCGCCCTGCTCTTGACCTGCGAGGCTCCTGACCCGCCTGTCTCCTGCGCCGCCCGGTCCGCTGCGGCGGCTGGGCCGTGGCCCGTGCTCTCTGCGCCTCGCTCATCCGCTCCCGCGCCTGGCGTCTCGCTCGCGCGCCCGTACACGCTGACTGCAGCCGCTTCTGAACATGGCGTCTCGCCTGCGCATCGGTACACGCGGGACGCCAGGTTCGCGTGCGGCTGTGGCCGGGCACGAGCCGGGCACGAGCTGGGAGGGAGCCAGGCACGAGCCGGGCACGAGCTGGGCAGGAGCCGCGCCACTGTTCCTCGACTCGACCGGGACGCCACAGGGCCCCGGGCGGCCTCGCCGTGTGGCGGGAGCCCGGGGCCCGTGTGCGTGGGGGTCGGAGTGCAGCCGGTCGGTCAGGACCGGTGGGGATCACTCCTGAGCAGCGTCACTCTTGGAGCAGCGTCACTCATGGAGCACCGTCACTCCTGAGCAGAGTCACTCGGTCACGAACGCCCCGTCGTAGAGGACCGTCGAGGACAGGGTCGGGGTGAGTCCACCGACTGTGTCGGAGACCGTGACGTACTGCTCGGCGTTGGCCATCACGGTGAACGGCTGCACCTCGTTGAAGACCTCCTGCAGGCGGGTGAGCGCCTCCTTCTGGGCGTCGAGGTCGGCGGCGGCCTTGAGGTCGTTGATGGCGGCGGTGAGCTCCGGGTCGTCGATCCCGGTGATGTTGGTCGCCCCGGTCGGGAGCATGCCGCTGGCGAAGGCGGCCGCAGGATCGGCGTCCGAGGTGGCCAGTCCGCCGATCACGATCTCGAAGTCCCCGGTGAACTGGCGTGCCGTGACCTGGGAGACCGGCGCGTTGTCGATCACGACCGTGAACCCGGCCGCGTCCAGCAGCGCCTTGGCCACGACTCCGGCCTCGATGTTCTCGGGACCGTCGCCGATGAGCATGCGCAGGGTGCCGTCCCAGTCCGGGGTGTCGGCCTTGACCTCCTCCACCAGGGCCCGGGCCGCCTCCACGTCGTACGCAGGCCCTTCCTGGCCGTCGTAGAGCCGGGAGGAGTCGGCGACGAGTGCCGAGGTGGCCTGGCCCTCACCGTTGTAGAGGCGCTGGTTCCACAGGTCGCGGTCCAGCGCGGCGGCGACGGCCTGGCGGGCGCGGACGTCGGTCAGGACGCCGTCGTATCCGGCCTTGCCGGAGTTCATGTTGATCACCGAGCCGGAGCTGATGATCTCCTCGAAGCCGCGGACCTCGTCGTCCTGGGCCATGTTCACGAACTTGGCGCCGCGCAGGAACCCGACCTGGACCTCACCCGTCTGGAACGCGTCGTAGGTGCCCTGGGATCCGGGGATGCGGATGAACTTCAGGGTCGGGCAGACGGGACCGCCGTAGTAGTCGGGGTTGGGCTCGAGCACGGTCTCCTGGTCCGGCGTGAAGTCGGCGACGGTGAACGCTCCGGCGCCGATCGGGTTGCTGGCCCACTCCTGCGGGTCGGCGGCCTCGTAGGCGTCCCGGGGGATGACCTCCCCGACGGTCCCGGCGAGCGTGATGGGGAACCCGGCCCACGGGTCGGCGAGCGTGAACTCGACGGTGAGCGGGTCCACCACCCGAGCCTCGGTGATCTCCATGGCCTCGGTCATCGCGACCGACCGGGTGGCGGGGTCCTTGTGCAGGCCCACCGTGAACGCGACGTCCTCCGCGGTGAGCGGGTCGCCGTTGGAGAAGGTCACTCCGTCGCGGAGGGTGAGGGTCCACACGGTGTTGTCGTCGTTGGACTCCAGCGACTCGGCCAGCTTGGGCTCGAACTCCTCGGCCTCCGGGTTCCACACCATGAGTCGGTCGTAGACGGCCGCCGACTGGGCGCCGCCGCGGACGCCGTACTGGCCCTGGCCGGGCGCGAAGCTGGGGAGCATGGAGAACTCGCCCACGGTGATCGTGCCGCCGGCGCGGTCCTCGGTGCAGCGCTCGGACTGGTCCGGCGCGAGGCCCTCGCCGCCGGCCGCGGCGGTCGAGTCGTCCCCGCCCCCGCCACATGCGGTCAGGGTCAGGGTGGCCGCCGCTAGTACGGCCAGTGCGCTGGTGGTGCGCTTCATCGGTTCTCCTCGAGAGGGTGGTGGCACGCGACCTGGTGGCCGGGTGCGAGGACGGTCAGCTGTGGGCGTTCGGCTGCGCAGATCTCGGTGGCCCGGGGGCACCGGGTACGGAAGCGGCAACCGGACGGGGGGTCGAGCGGGGAGGGCAGCTCCGAACTCGTGGCGGTGATCGGCGACTCGCCGAGCGTGTCCGCGAGGGTGCCGCCGAGTGTGGGGGCCGACGAGATGAGCAGCATCGTGTACGGGTGGGCGGGCGCGCGGTAGAGGGAGGAGGTGTCGGCGACCTCGCACACCGTGCCGAGGTACATCACGGCCACCTGGTCGGCGATGTTGTGCACCACCGACAGGTCGTGGGAGATGAAGACCATCGTCAGCCGGTAGCGCTCCTTCATCTCCTCGAGCAGATTGAGGATCTGCGCCTGCACGGAGACGTCGAGCGCGGAGACCGGCTCGTCGCACACCAGCACCTCGGGCTCGAGCACCAGTGCCCGGGCCAGCGCGATGCGTTGGCACTGGCCGCCCGAGAACTCGGACGGGCGCCGGCCACCGGCGTGGTCGGGGTCCAGGCCCACCGCCTCGAGGGCCGCGTCGACCCGGCGCCGGATCTCCTCCCGGCCGCCGTCGACGCCCTGGATCTCCAGGCCCTCCGCCACGATGTCCCGGACCCTGCGGCGGGGATTGAGCGACGAGACGGGGTCCTGGAACACCATCTGGATCAGCTTCCGGGCCCGGGTGAGGGAGGCCCCGGAGAGCGAGCACAGGTCGGTCTCGTCGACCATCACCCGCCCGGAGGTGGGACGGGGGAGCTGGAGCAGCGCCCGGCCGAGGCTGGACTTGCCGCAGCCGGACTCGCCGACCAGAGCCAGCGTCCTGCCCTGGGGGACCTCGAGGGAGACGTCCGAGACGGCGTGGACCGTCCCCTTGCGGGTGTGGTACTCGACGGTCACGTGATCGACGACGAGCTTGGCGTCCCCGGGCCGTCCCGCGTCCGGCGGGGTGGGCGCGTCGGCGACGTGCTGACTGGAGCCGGTCATGAGGCCTCGCTGCTGGTGCGGTGGTGGACGGGGACGGTGGGGTGGAGACATCCGACGCGGTGGACGGTGGTCGCCGTGGGGTGGGAGGCGGAGGCCGTGGCGAGGTCCTCGAGAGGGGGGTCGACGACGAGGCAGTCGTCCGCCACCCGGGGGCATCTCGGGGCGAACCGGCATCCCGGCGGCATCTCCCGCAGGTTCGGCGGGCGCCCCTCGATCACGGTGAGCCGGGTGTGCGGAGGCAGGTCCGGCCGCGGGATCGAGTCCAGCAGTGCGCCGGTGTAGGGGTGCGCGGGTTCGTCGAGCAGCGCCCGGGTGTCGCCCACCTCGAGGAACCGACCGGCGTACATGACCCCGATCCGGTCGGTGTGCTGCGAGACCACGGCGAGGTCGTGGGAGACCAGGATCATCGCCATGTCCCCGTCGGCCTGCAGCCCGTGGAGGAGGTCCAGGATCTCGTGCTGCACCGTCACGTCGAGCGCGGTGGTGGGCTCGTCGGCAATGAGCAGCTTGGGCGAACAGGACAGGGCGATGGCGATCCCCACACGCTGGCGCATGCCGCCGGAGAGCTGGTGGGGGTACTCGGTGAGGCGGGCCCGGGGTGAGGGGATCCGGACCCGCTCGAGGAGTTCGACCGCGCGGTCGGCCGCCTCCCGGCGACCGAGCCCCAGATGGTGCCGCAGCGGGTCGATAATCTGCCGGCCGATGGTCCGGATGGGGTTGAGCGAGGTGAGCGGGTCCTGGAAGACCATCGCGATCTCGCGGCCCCAGAACTTCTGCGCCTCGCGCTGGGACAGGGCCAGGACGTCGCGGCCGTCGAAACGGACCGTCGAGGCGGGATCCACCCGGGCGGTGGTGGGGGCGATGCCCATGATCGAGCGGACGAGCATCGATTTGCCGGAGCCGGACTCGCCGACGATGCCGATCGTCTCGCCGCGGCGCAGGGAGATGTCGACCCCGTCGACGGGCGTGATGCGCCCGGAGGGGGTGTCGATGTGGGTGCGGAGATCCCGGACCTCGAGCAGCAGGTCGTCCCGGTCGTTCGACGACACGGGTCTGCGGGGTGGTGCGGCGGCGATGACGGCCTCCTCGGGGTGATGGTCCGGTCTAAGTCATCTACTTAATCCGTCTTGCTGTGACGAGTATCACGGCATATGGTGGCTACGTCAAGACGAGTAAGAAACCGCCTTAGGCGGTGTCTCAATCGAAGGGTCACTACGTGCTCAGGTTCATTGGCGAACGCGCTCTGCACGCGATCGTCGTCGTCGTACTCGCCGCGACCGGCGCGTTCTTCCTCATGGAGGCGGTCCCGGGCGACTCCGCGGCCTCGGCCGTCGGCCCGGGGGCCACCGCGGAGCAATATCAGTTGGCGAGGGAGGAACTGGGACTGGACGATCCCGTGTGGACCCGGTTCGCCGACTGGGTCGGGGGGCTGGCCTCCGGCGACCTCGGCAACTCGCTCATCCCGCCCAACCAGGCCGTGGGGGAGATGATCGGCAACGCCCTGCCGGTCACCATGCAACTCGCGTTCCTGTCGATCATCTTGTCCCTCGCGATAGCGGTGCCGGTCGCCGTGTGGTCGGCCTACCGCCGCGGTGGGGTCTTTGACCAGGTCGCCTCGATCGTCGCGTTCGCGTTCATCTCGGTGCCCAGCTTCGTGGCCGGCCTCCTGCTGATCTACCTGTTGGTCTTCAACCACTCGCTGGCGCAGCAGTTGATCCTCGGTGCGGCGGTGGTGATCGGCCTCGCGGTGGCGCTGTCCCCGCTCGGTCGGCGCGGCGGGCGCGGATCACCCGGGGTGATGTGGGGTCGGGCCCTGATCGGCGGCGTCGCCGTGGGTGCGGTGCTGGCGCTGGTGGCCCTGTTCCTCCCCGAGTTCCCGCGTCAGGGCTACGTGCCGCTGGCCGACGGACTGGGGGAGAACCTGCGGAGCATCGCCCTGCCGGCCATCACCCTCGCCCTGATGGAGGTCGCGATCTTCACCCGAGTCCTGCGGACCGACATGATCTCCACCCTCCAGCAGGACTTCGTCCTCTCGGCGCGCGCCAAGGGCATGCCCACCCGGCACGTCCTGGTCTCGGAGGCACTGCGACCGTCCACGGTCTCCATCATCACCTTGGCCGGGATCAGCCTGGGCCGGCTCATCGGCGGGACGGTGGTGGTCGAGCGCCTGTTCAACCTCCCCGGCATGGGCAGCATGATCGTCGACGCCGTCCAGAACGACAACCTGCCGGTCGTACTCGGCGGGGTGATCGTGATCGCCGTGTTCTACGTCCTGGTCAACATGACCGTCGACGTCACGTACGCACTCATCGACCCGAGGATCCGCCGTGGCTGACACCGACCCGACCCGCCCCGATTCCACCCGCCCCGATTCCACCCGCCCCGATCCCACCCGGGCTGCCTCCACCCCCGCTGCCTCCGGGCCCGTCGCGGGCCCCGCCGTCGTCGCCGATCCCACCGTGGCCGCCGCCACCCCGGCACGCCGCCGTCCGAGGATGCCCCGGTTGTCCGGACTCGGCACCGCGCTCGCCCTGGCCTGGACCGTCCTCATCGTCCTGGGCGCACTGTTCGTGGACTTCCTGCCGCTGGCCGAGGCGCGCGACCCGTCCCTCGCGCTGATGACGCCGTCGACCCTCGCCCCCGACCTGCTGTCCGACCATCCCCTCGGGACGGACGGACAGGGCCTGGACATCCTGGGAGGCCTGCTCTACGGCGCCCGGGTCTCCCTCGTCGTGGGTATCGGCGGAGTCCTGGTCGGGGCCCTCGTCGGTGGCGCGCTCGGGCTGGTGGCCGGCTACCGGGGTGGGTGGACCGATCGCATCGTCTCCATCATCACCGACACCCTGCTGGCGTTCCCGTCGCTCATCCTGCTCATCGCGATCGTCACCGTGCTCGACCCGACACTGCCCAACATCACCCTCGCCCTCGGGATCATGGTTGTCCCGGCCTACGCCCGGCTCGTCCGGGCCAACGCGATGAGCTTCGCCGGCCGGGAGTTCGTCACCGCGGCGAGGTCGCTCGGGGCGGGTGAACTGCGGATCATGCTGCGGGAGGTCACCCCGAACATCGTCCAACCGGTCTTCTCGTACAGCTTCATGCTCGTCGCCGTGTTGATCGTGGCCGAGGCGTCGCTGAGCTACCTGGGGCTGAGCATTCCCCGGCCGGAACCGACATGGGGCAACATGATCAGTGCCGGTCAGGCCGATTTCCAGCGATACCCGTATCTCGTCGGCGTCCCGGCGGTCGTACTATTCCTGACGGTGCTCAGTTTCAATCAGCTGGGCGAGGCGGCAGGTCGGAAGTGGAGTCCCGGTGCAGCGAAGATCTGATGAGACCTCAGCCGAGGGGAGCGCAGCCGACGTGGCCGAGATGCCCGAGGAGGCCGGCGATTCCCGCGACGCCAAGGACGCCAAGACGGCGATGATCGAGGTCGCCGAGAAGATGATCAGCGAGCGGGGGCTGGACGACGTCTCGATGCGCGACGTCGCGACGGCGGCCGGTCAACGCAACAACTCGGCCGTCCAGTACCACTTCGGCAGCCGCGACGGGTTGATCCTGCAGGTGTTGCGACGCCGGATCATCTCCCTGGACTCCGCCCGGAAGACGCGGCTGGCCGCGGCCGACGAGCAGGGTCTGGGCTACGACCTGCACACCCTCGTCGGGGTGCTGTTCGAACCGATCGTCGAGCTCCTGCGCGCCCACCCCGAGGCCACGCACTACGCGCGGTTCCTGCAGCGGGTCGGGCCGGTCATGGCGCCGGGCATCCCGGAGGCGGATCTGCGGACGGCGACCGACGACGTGGTGGTGCGGCTGATCGACGTGCTCTCCCCCCTGCCGCGGCGGGTGGCGTTCGAACGCATCGACCTGGCCACCCAGATGTTCACCGGGGCGCTGGCGGTCTACGAGGACCGCCGGGACGCCCGGAACACCGTGGTCAACGCGCGGTTCGAGGACGTCGTGGCGCACCTCTACGACATGATCGAGGCCGCACTGTGTGCCGGGGCGGGGTCCGGGGCCGGGTCCGGGTCCGGGGCCGGGACCGTGTCGCGGGACTGACCCGCCTTCAGACCCGCCCGCGGAGCAGCTTCCGGAAGTAGACCACCGGCTGCAGATACCGGTCGAACGCGTAGGTCGAGCGTCTGGGCACGGTCAGGTCGATCCCCCGCACCGACGGTGCGGGCCGACCGTCCCGGTCGTGCTCGACCAGCATCAGCCGGTCGCGGCTCACGGCGATCGGGATGATCGTGTAGCCGTCGTACCGCGTGCCGGGTCCGCCGTCCCGGGCCGCGCGCAGGTTGTCGGCGACCACCGCCACCTGCGGTCTCAGCGCCCCTCCGGACGGACGGGTGTCGACGGTCGCGGCGTCGCCCAGGCCCCAGACCGAGTCGAGGCGCGCGTGGCGCAGGGTCCGGGGGTCCACCTCGACCAGCCCGGCGACACCGCCGTCGGACAACCCGGCGTCGGCGATGAACTTCGGCGCGCGGCTCAGAGGGGTGACGTAGGCCAGGTCGACGTCCTCGATCGTGGTGGGGACCGGGCCGTCGAGTGTGACGGTGCGGGCGTGGTGATCCACGGCGGCGACCTCGGATCCCTCGTGGACGGTGATGCCGTACTCCCGGAGGTACGGCTGCACCCGCGAGTCGCACGGTTCGAGTCCGAGGAGTCCGCGGAACGGGGTCACCAGGTGCACGTCGATACGATCGAGCACCTTCTCGCGCCGCCAGCGGTCGCACGCCAGGAACATGGCCTTGAGCACGGTCCCGCCGCAGGAGGCGGGTTCGGGTGGCACCGAGAACACCACGGTCCCCTCGCGCAGGCGGACCAGCGCGGCGCACGCGCGACCCGCGTACTCGGGCACGTGGGCCGAGGCCGCCCATCCGGCGACGTAGGCCTTGTCCAGCCCGGGGATCGCGTCCCACCGCGGGGTCAGGCCGGGGCACACGACCAGGTCCTCGTAGGTGATCGTGGGACCCTCCTCGCGCGGACCGAGGGTGACGGTGTGGGCGTCCGTGTCGACCCGTCCGGCCAGGTGGGGGAGCAGGTGGACGCCGGCGGGGACGACGTCCGTCATCGCGCGTTCGTACCGCCTCATCGGTGCCAGGCCGGTGGCGGCGTAGTTGAGCATCGGCCGGTACCGGTGCACGGGACTCGGGTCGACCAGAGCGATGTTCTGCCGACCGTCCCGGCGCAGGCGGGCCGCCAGGGAGATCCCGGCGTTGCCCCCTCCGATGATCACGGTGTCGAACGCGGCGGACACGGGTCAGACCGTCACTGCGTAGCCCACGAGCCCGATGACCAGGAGGAGGACGACGACGACGATGACGACGATCGGGATGTACGCCCCCTTCTTGGACGGGGACGGGGTGGGGCTCTGCTGTTGCGTCGGGCTCTGCTTCTCCGTGGCGCTGTCCGACTGCATCGACGTGGAATCGGAGTCCGGTGTCTGCGGTCCGTCGGGTGAACCGCCGCTGTCGAGATCGGGGCTCTGACTCGGATCGGGGTCGGAGGGCCGTGCGTGGGTCATGGGACACCTTTCGTGGCGGCTGGTCCCTCCACGCTATGGCGTCACCCGCGCACCCTCCACCGGTCGGGCCGCAGCCACGACCACCACGCCGGGCCCGGCCCCGGCCCTGATCGAGGTGAGGACCCCGGCCACCGACCACGCCGTGATCGCCGAGGTGCGGCCACCGGAGTCCGGGTCCACCGCGTTCTCGAAACGCATGTCGTAGCGGCCCACCGGGGACTCCCACTCCACCACGTGTCGGGTGCGCTGCACCCCGGGGTCGGCCACCACGATCGCCTCCACGCGGTCCAGGCCGAGCGTCGCGAGCGCGAGCGCCACGGAGGCGTTGGAGGTGCGGGGGAACTCCAGCGCCGCCTCCCGCGCGGACCCGCGGAAGACCTCGAGGGGCGTGTCGAGGGTCTGCCGGATGCCCAGCGCGGCCGGGCTCTTGATGGTGACGTGGCGAAGCGCGGCCTCATCGGTGCCCGCCCGGGCCGCCGCCGCGAGGACGTCCAGTCCGCCCACCGCCCCGGCGGG
>NZ_JAALEA010000343.1 GCF_014145145.1 Dietzia cercidiphylli | reverse complement strand
CGCGATCCCGGTCTCCTTCTCGACCTTTTCGAGCACCGCGTCCGAATTGGCGGCGTCGCGCACCGCCGAGGTCGCCAGGGCCATGACCTCGCGGCACTTGGTGGCCTTGGCCAGATCGGCGGCCTCGTTGACCGCGTCGATCAGCCGGGCGATGCCGGTCTTCGAGATGTTGTCGTCCTCATCGAGGTACTCGATCAGCCGCAGACGGGTCTTGGAGTCGTTCATGGGCGTGGGGTGCCCGCCGCGATGGGCGTCGACCACCACGAAATGGACCGTGTTGCTCCCGACGTCCAGGACACCTAATCTCACACGCCCACCCTAAACGGTCTACGGTCGCAGGTTGTGACCGCCACCGAACGCACCAGCACCCCGGGCGCGCCCGCCGCGGAAGTCCCCCTCGACTTCCCCCGCGAGTGGTACAGCTTCCCGGACCCCGCGAACGACCAGCACCTCGTCTCCGCGGACATGACCTGGCTGCTGTCCTCGTGGACCTGCGTGTTCGGCACCCCGGCCTGCCACGGCATCGAGGCCGACCAGCCCGACTCCGGCTGTTGTACGCACGGGGCGTTCCTGTGTGACGACGACGACCGCGCGCGACTGACCGTGAACGTCGAACTCCTGGGACCCGAGGACTGGCAGCACCGTGGGGCCGCGCTGGAGGCCGCGGAGGCCGAGGGCGGCGATCTCGAGCCGTGGCTGGAAGAGGACGAGCTCACCGGGGACGACGGCGAGCCCGAGCCCGCCCTGCGGACGAGGCGCCACGGCGGGCGATGCGTGTTCTTCAACGACGTCGGCTTCCCGGCCGGCTCGGGCTGCGCCCTGCACCACATGGCCCTGAGGACGGGGCGGACCCTGCCCGAGTCGAAGCCGGACGTGTGCTGGCAACTGCCCATCCGCCGCACGCAGGAGTGGGAGGCCCGGCCCGACGAGGTGGAGGTCCTCCACACCCGTATCGGCGAGTACGACCGCCGCGGCTGGGGCCCCGGCGGGCTGGACCTCGACTGGTACTGCACCGGATCGCCCGAGGCGCACGTCGGGGCCGACCCGGTGTTCGTCTCGCTGCGCGACGAGCTGGTGGAGTTGCTGGGGGCCGACTGCTACGAGGTGCTGGCCGCGGCGTGCCGGCGCCGCCGCCAGCTGGGGATCGTCGCCGTGCACCCCGCGACGGAGCGGGCGACTTCCTAGTCGACCACTCCCATTCCGGACCGGACGAGCCGGTCAAATCCCGATCTGGACCGGACGAGCCGGTCAGCCCTCGAACTTGTAGCCCAGGCCCCGGACCGTCACCAGGTGGACCGGCTTGCCCGGGTCCTGCTCGATCTTCGAGCGCAGCCGCTTGACGTGGACGTCCAGAGTCTTGGTGTCCCCCACGTAGTCCGACCCCCAGACGCGGTCGATCAGCTGACCGCGGGTGAGCACCCGGCCCGAGTTGCGCAGCAGGTACTCGAGCAGGTCGAACTCCTTGAGCGGGAGGGTCACCACCGACCCGCGGACGGTCACCGTGTGCCGCTCGATGTCCAGGCGCACCGGGCCCGACTCCAGGACACCGATGTCGTCCGGCTGGTCTCCCTCCGTGTCCGCGCCGCGCCTGAGCACGGCCCGGATGCGGGCGATGAGTTCGCGGGCCGAGTAGGGCTTGGTCACGTAGTCGTCGGCCCCCAACTCCAGCCCGACCACCTTGTCGATCTCGCTGTCCCGCGCGGTCACCATGATGACCGGGACGCTCGAGGTCACCCGCAGGCGCTTGCACACGTCGGTTCCGGACATGCCCGGGAGCATGAGGTCCAGCAACACGATGTCCGCGCCCTCCGCGTCGAAGCTCTCCAGCGCGGTCGGGCCGTCGCCGGCGATGGTGACCTCGAAGCCCTCCTTGCGCAGGAGAAACGCCAACGGATCCGCGAGCGAAGCCTCGTCCTCTACGATCAGCACCCTGGTCACGGCACCTGGTCCTCTCCTTGTTGGTCGTGCTCGGCGGGGGGCGGGGCCCCCTCGCCACCCGGCTCCACATGGGCCGGGAGTTCGAGTGTGAACGTGGACCCGGTCCCGGGCCTGCTCCAGATGCTGACGCCGCCGTTGTGGTTCTGGGCGACGTGCTTGACGATCGCCAACCCCAGCCCGGTCCCGCCGGTGGCCCGGGACCGGGCCTTGTCCACGCGGAAGAACCGTTCGAACACGCGGGTCTGGTGCTCGGGCGCGATGCCGATCCCCCGGTCGGTGACCCGCAGCATCACGGTGTCCCCGTCGAGCGCCCGCGTGATCGAGACCGGGGTGCGCTCCGGCGAGTAGTTGACGGCGTTGGAGATGAGGTTGGTCAACGCGGTGACCAGCAGTGTCCAGTCGCCCGAGATCTCGAGCCCGGAGGGCGCGTCGGTGATCAGCTCGATCCCGGCCGCCTCCGCCGCGGACGCCGACCTGCGCATGGCCTCGTCCACCACGGCGTCCACGTCCACCGGCTCGGGATCGCGGATCCGCTCGGCGCCCTGGAGCCGGGACAGCTCGATGAGCTCGGAGACCATCTTGCCCAGCCTGTGGGCCTCGCTCACCACGCGGCCGCCGAAGTACTCGACCGACTCCGGGTCGTCCTTGGACTCCAGCAGCGCCTCGGCCAACACGGCCATGGCCCCCACCGGTGTCTTGAGCTCGTGGGAGACGTTGGCCACGAAGTCGCGCCGGGCGGCCTCCATGCGCCGCTGCTCGGAGTCGTCGTCGGCGAACACCACCGCGAACTGACCGAGGTGTCCGCCGAGGATCTCGCTGCGGCCGCTCACCGACGGGATCCGGCGGCGCCCCGTGATGACCTTGGCGGGCAGGTCGAACGCCGAGGGCTCGCCGCCGGCGAAGGTGATCTCGGCCGCGCGCCACACCGGGTCCACCAGGAGCCGGTCGTCCACGATGCCCAGCTCCGCGGCGCGACGGTTGTAGAGCACCACGTCCTGGTGTCGGTCCACCACGGCGAGCGCGTACGGCGCCTGGTGGTACACCGCCCGCAGGACCTCCAACCGGCTCGGACCCTGCTGTTCGGCGAGCCGGAGCTCACGGCGGGCGTTGAGCCGGGGGACGACGAACCCGCCGACGACAAAGCCGACCACTGCGGCGATGATCGCGAGGGCGATCCCGAGACTGACCTGCACGAGGCAGATACTACGGTGCGGCGAATCGGCGACCACAACGGAGAACCCCCGTCCATCTGCGGGAAGTCCGCAGGTGGACGGGGGTTCGCCGCGTGTTCACCGGAGCGACACCTACTTCTGGGCGCCCTGGCTGGCGACGGCCGCGGCTCCCGCGGCCGCGGCCTCCGGGTCGAGGTAGGTGCCCCCCGGGTTGGAGACCAGACCGGAGTCGTCGAAGCGGTAGACCAGCGGGATGCCGGTGGGGATGTTCAGGCCCGCGATGTCCTCGTCGGAGATGCCGTCGAGGTGCTTGACAAGTGCGCGCAACGAGTTCCCGTGCGCGGCCACCATGACCGTCTTACCCTCCGCCAGCTGCGGCGCGATCTCGGCCGCGTAGTACGGGATGAAGCGGTCCACCACGTCCTTGAGGCACTCGGTCAGCGGCACCTCCGGCAGGTCCGCGTAGCGGGGGTCCGCCGACTGCGAGTACTCGTTGTCCGCATCGATCGCCGGCGGCGGCGTGTCGTAGCTCCGGCGCCAGAGCATGAACTGCTCGTCGCCGAACTCGTCCTTGATCTCCGCCTTGTTGAGGCCCTGGAGCTTGCCGTAGTGCCGCTCGTTGAGCTTCCAGTGCCGCACCACGGGGATCCAGTGCCGGTCGCAGGCGTCGAGCGCGATGTTGGCCGTGGTGATGGCCCGACGCAGCAGCGAGGTGTACAGCACGTCCGGGAGGATGCCCTCCTCGGCGAGGAGTCTGCCGCCGCGGACCGCCTCCTCGCGTCCGAGGTCGGTGAGGTCCACATCGACCCATCCGGTGAACTGGTTGGAGGCGTTCCACGTGGACTGACCGTGACGCAGCAGGACGAGGGTTCCGTAAGCCATACGGCCATTATGACCCGACGCCCGAGGACTACGGTGCAGACATGACCACACACGCCGGAGACACCCCCGATCGACCCGACCGGCCGTGGACCGCCCACTACACCCCGGGCACCACACATAACCTCGACTACGGCACCACCACGCTCATCGACCAGTTCGACGACGCCGTGCGCACCTACGCCGACCGGCCCGCGACCGAGTTCTTCGGCCGACTGACCCCCTACTCCGAGATCGGCAGCCGGGTCCGCCACGCTGCCGAGGGACTGCGTCGCCTCGGGGTGGGGCGCGGGGACCGGGTCGCGGTCCTGCTGCCCAACTGTCCGCAGGGGATCGTCGTGTTCTACGCCGCGCTGCGGATCGGCGCGATCGTGGTCGAGCACAACCCGCTCTACACCGCCGACGAGCTCGAGGGCCCGTTCGCCGACCACGGCGCGAGGGTGGTGGTGACCTGGAACGTCGTCGCCGGGATGGTGCGCGAGCTGGCCGACCGCCCCGGCACGGAGATCGAGCACATCGTCGCCGTCGACCTGCTCGACGAGCTCCCCGCGGCCAAGCGCCTGGCGCTGAAGCTCCTGCCCGTCCCGTCGCTCCGCGCCTCGCGGGCCAAGCTCTCCGCGCCCGCTCCCGGGACGCTGGACTGGCGCGAGCTGGAGACCGGGCCGGAGCTGGACTTCTCGTATCCCCGCCCGAAGGCCGACGACCTCGCGCTGATCCTGTACACCTCCGGCACCACCGGCACGCCCAAGGGCGCCACGCTCTCGCACGCCAACCTCGTGGCCAACGCCAAGATGGGCGAGGCCTGGGTGCCCGAGCTCGAGCTGGGGCGCGAGCGGTTCCTGGCCTCGCTGCCGATGTTCCACGCCTACGGGGTGACGCTCTGCGTGGTGATCGGGATCGCGGTGGGTGCCCGGCTGCAGCTCGTGCCCGCGCCCGAGATGGACCTCATCATGCCGATCCTGGCCAAGGACCTGCCCACCTTCATCCCGGCCGTCCCCCCGATCTACTCCAAGATCCTCGAGGAGGCCGGCAGGCGGGGCATCCCGCTGCACGGCATCCGGCACTCGCTGTCCGGCGCCATGAGCCTGCCCGACGAGCTCATCGAGAGGTGGGAGGCCGCGACCGGGGGCCTGCTCGTGGAGGGGTACGGGATGACCGAGACCTCGCCCATCACGGTGGGCAACCCCATGTCGACGGCGAGGCGGGCCGGCAGCATCGGCGTCCCCTTCCCGGACACCGACATCCGTGTCGCGGACAAGGACGACCCCTCGGTCGACGCACCGGCTGGCGAGCCCGGTGAACTGTTGGTCAAGGGGCCGCAGGTGTTCCCGGGCTACTGGCGCAACGAGAAGGCGACCGCCGAGACCTTCCACGACGGCTGGATCCGCACCGGCGACGTGGTGGTGCAGGACCCCGACGGCTTCCTGCACGTGGTGGACCGGATCAAGGAGATGATCGTCACCGGCGGGTTCAACGTCTACCCGTCCGAGGTCGAGGCGGTCCTGCGCACGGCCCCGGGCGTGGCCGACTGCGCGGTGGTGGGACGGCGCGGACCGGACGGGGGCGAGCAGGTCGTGGCCGCGGTCGTGCTCGAACCGGACACCGAGCTCGACGCCCCGGCCCTGCGCGCCCACTGCAAGGCCTCACTCGCCGGGTACAAGGTCCCCCGGGAATTCGTGGCGCTGGGCGAGCTGCCCACCAACCCGATGGGCAAGGTCCTGCGCAAGAAGGTCGCCGAGCAGCTCTGACGGGAGCCGCGACGCCCGCACCCGCGACGCCCCACACCGTCGACGCCCCACACCGTCGAGAAGAGCGTCCCGCACACATCGGCCGAGAAGAGGGTGAGCGGAACGCTCTTCTCGACGGAGAGGCGGTCGCCGGGGCGGTCGCCGGGGGG
>NZ_JAALEA010000342.1 GCF_014145145.1 Dietzia cercidiphylli | reverse complement strand
GAAGTACCGGATCGCCGGACTAGGCGTACCCACTAGCCCTATCTGCCACTCAGCGACAACGGTGCCTGCTACAAGTCCCGCATCTGGCACAACACCTGCCAAACCTGGACATCAGTGTGAAAAAGACCCGCCCGTACCGCCCGCAAACAAACGGCAAGATCGAGCGCTTCCACCGCACCCTCGCCGACGGCTGGGGCTACGCCCGCTGCTACTCCAGCGAGCACGAACGCCGGCACCGACTACCGGCCTTCATCCACGAATACAATCACCACCGGCCCCACACCGCCTGCGGGAACCAGCCACCGGTCAGCCGCTTAACCAACCTCCCCGGTCAGCACACCTAACCACGCGTCACGAAGCGCCAACATGCTGGACGTGCTTGGCAAGCGCGTCGCGGAACTCGTCAGGAACTCGCAGTGTGCTGGCCTGAAGCCGGGTGTAGAAACCGTTAGCTGCACCGAACGACAGTGGCTGGACTCCATATTTGTCCAGTAACCCCGTCAGCGATTGCGGCGCCGACTTGTCCACCGGCCGCTCAGAGAGGTCCCACGCTTCCCGTATCCCACTGAGGGACGCCGCTGCCGACGGCCATCGCCCCCCTGCACTAAGCGGACGCCGAGCTACGTCGACCGGACTCTTCGGGCTATGCAGACCGCGGCCGATCCATTCGGACACTGGCACCGACACTGCGTTCCCGACCATTTTCCATCGGACGCCTTGCTTGGCAACGCCGTTTGTCCACCCTGATCGAAAACCCTGGAGACGCTCGCCCGCTTCGATGCTCGGACGCGCGATTGCTTCACCTACTTCTTGTCCCACTCTCCACACAGCGGGCGGTGATGCGATTCCGAGTTTCGATCCCCCCTTGAGCGTGGGCGTCACCCCCGCACCCCATCCGACGCCTTTGTTTCCTTCAGTCCAGTAGAAGCCGTAAGCGCTGTGGCTGGCCCTGGGTCGTGGCGGACCTGCTTCTTCGCTGAAGAGAACCCCCCTGGGATCTTCGCTCCGAGACGCAACCAAGAAGACGCGGCGACGGCGCTGACGCAAACCGAAGTTCTGCGAATCCACGGTCCGATACGCCCAGTTCCATCCTCTCTCTTCGAACCATTCAGCGATGAAGGACATGGCTGCTCCCCCACCGAGGCTCAACATGTTCGGCACGTTCTCAAGAACAACCCATCGCGGCGGCGTCTTCTCGATAAGGCGGAAGGCTTCTCGAACGAGGCCGGACTCGTTACCGTCGATCCCGGCCATCCGGCCGACCTGGCTTAGATCGGTGCAGGGGAACCCCGCGGTGACAACCTCAACCGATGGGAGTGACTTTAGGTCACGGATGTCGCCAACGAGGTCGGCGTCGAACCGCCTCTTCAGCACGTTAGCTGCGGGATCCCAGTACTCGCAAAGCAGCTCAGTATCGATGCCGGCGCGCTGGAGACCCACCTCGAAGCCACCGATACCAGCGAAGAGTCCCACAGAGCGCATGTGTACATCCTCGAGCATGAGTCAATAGCCGTAACCTTCGGGTCGTTCAGTAGGCGACAAGCGCACCGTGCTCGTAGAGGGTTTCCAACTGTCGCACGAGGTCATCCGCGACGGCCGCATCATGGCTGAGGAGGCCGCACTCAAGGTTCAGCTTTGCGGCGGCGTTGGAGAAGTTGGCACTGGTAACCAGTGCGGAGGCTCGGTCAACGACGACGAGCTTCGCATGCTGAAGAGGTACGTATTCTCCCACCACTTCTGGGGCGTACACCCACACCCTCGCGCCAGCAAGCGTCTTGGGAACCGCGCCACCATTCTTCTCCTGCATTCCACGGTCGACGATGACGGTGACGGCGACTCCACGATCGATGGCGTGTGCCAATGCCTGGACATAATCCGATCCGGCGCCGGCGGAGTAGGTCGCCGCGTACACAGTCGCGGTCGCCCTGTTGATCAGTTCGGCGACGGCGAGCGTCGTTCGACCGCCTAGGCCCGGCAGGGTTGGGGCGGTCCAGACCGGTTCGGGCCCTGGCCTTCGGGGAACGGCGGCAATTCCGTCGAGGACAGCAGCTGCTAGCTCAACACTTCCTGCCTCCAAGGCCAGGGCCGTGAGCAGCGCCTTGACCTCGGGTCGGTTGACTGCGAAGGCACGCTGCGCGGCTAGGTGTGGCAGCCGCTGCTGACGTAGGGCGGCCGCAATCGCTCCTGCCTCGGCGGGAGTAAGCAGTTCGCCCAGTCGGGCGACGGGCGTCACCGATCAGTCCCCAAGAATCGGGAGCAGCAGTCCCGGCGTAGCGACGTCGGGGTCCACCATCAGGTCAAGGAGCAATCGTCTGTCCAAAAACCGGTTAGTTCGCTCACAGCTGGTTTCACTGACGAACAGGCAGAAGTGGCAGGCGGCGCCATGGAGGAAATCCTCCTTGCCCCGAGGGCGCCGGTGAGAGCAAACCGGATCACTTGAGCATCGACCGCCCCGCCTGATCGCGTCGTGGACAAGCGCCCCAAGTCGTTCCGGACGCGACAGATCGACAAGACCACCGAGCGTTCCTTCGCTGTCGGACGCCGTCGTGGTAATGAGCAAACCGGCCGCAGCCGGGCGGTCGCCGTCCTTACGCCATGCGTAGATCCGTTCGGTGAGACTGGCCGAGCCGTAGCCACTCGACATCGCCGCTTCCCTGATCAATAGGTGAGACAGCGAATGGATCGCCCAATACCGTGGTGGCGGAAATCGGCTGTCGGGATCAATCGTGCTGTCGGAAGTTTTGCTGGTCCGGCGCTTGAAGTTGAGCTCGTGAGCACGGCGGTACGTCTCCCAGATATCCAGCTCAAGGATCTTGTTCTCCCATGCAACCACGGTCGGTTCGTCGAATCGCAAGAAAAAACCTTCGCCACGGTCTTCGGTAGCTGGCACCCAGGTCGGTCGGCCATCGCGGGTGAGCGGCGCGACCCTGTTCTTGCTGTCGTCGATACGGTCGAGCGCATCAATCCGTGTGAAACCGACAAATGCGTTGACCTTCTTGAGCTTCTCGACGGCCACAACCTCAGGGATGAGCGGCATCAAGCTCTCAGGTACCGCTCGGCGGACAGCACGGAAGTCCGCCGACCCGGAATGCTTGGTGTACTTCTCCTCGTTGGTGAGCACGAGCCACTCAGGCAACAAGATGTCACTTGGATCGGTGCTCACCGCAGCGGCTGGGGCCGGGATGACAGCGCCCTTCAGCGTCTCTATCGCCTCCCACAAAACATCGTCGGTGGCGTTCCCAAAGATCTCGTTCTGTGTGAGGCTCCCAGCCCATCCGCGGAATCCGGCAAGCGCTTCCTTCGCGGTCGCTGATGCGATGACTTCGGGTGGAAGTGCCTGGAGAACCGGCAAAAGGTCGATTACGGAAGCCACTTCTTCGCGGGGCAAGGCGAGTAGTCCAACCGTGGAGGCGAACCACTGGTTGGCTGCCCCAAGCATCATCAGCTTTCCCGACTGATCGCACTGGTAGAAAGCGTCCAGGTGCGCGTGCCTGCCACGGCAGTGCGGCAACTTTTCGGCGGCCTTAGGGCCAGTAGCTTCCAGCATCCCTCGCCGAGCATCGCAGGACAGACAGCTGATCTGGACGTCAGGACCAAGGTTGCTCTTCCACTCACGCATCCGGAGCTGCGGAATCTTGGCGTTCGGGCAGTTGCGACCGCGGTGAACCCACGCGACGTACGGGAACTCGTCGATATGACCATTGACGCAGGCGATCAAATAGCGAGCAGGCACCGCTGCTTGCTCCCGACCCTTTCTAGCTTTCGCCCTGCCTGAGCCCGGGCTCCAGCCTTTGCAGTCCTTGTGAATGAACGTCGCCTGGTCCGGCCGGTATTTCAGCACGTTCTTGAACTCGAAGATCGGGTGACTGACTGGCGCGAGCAGGTTACACCCTGTGCAGCGCAACCATTGGGGGAAGACTCGTGCTGGGATTCCGAGGTCGATCGCTTCGTCTCCAAACCCGCCTGGCGCTTCGGGCGCCCACGGTGCTTTGCGGAGCTGGGTCACTTGGGCGCCGAGATAGGCCCGGACCAGATCTAGTAGGCGTGGTTCGACAACCAGGTCTGCGCCCCCGGGACGTCGGTCGTAGTAGCGCTGCCAAGCGTCCAGACCGTGCGGCATGACCGAAAGGTGTGGCAGGTCGACGGTGGCACCGATGCCCGAGGTGTAAAGCAGTGCTGACGGGCGCACCGAACCAACTTTGCTGCGGTTCTTGGTGGTCTTGCCCTCGATGTCAGCAATCGGGTTGAGCTCCGCCAATCCGACAGTAATTGGCGCCAGGCCACCGTCTGCTGCCCCGGATTCGTCATGTGCGTCGCTCACGCGTCATCTCCCTTCGGGAACTCCCATGTCGGGGCAGCAGCCGGCTCCTTGAATGCAAGGTTGGCCGGCGCCGGGCTCACAAGAAGATTGAACTCAGGCTGGACCTCTCGCATCGAATTGGCGACGACGAACACTCGGTCTGCCGGCGTCGTCACGGTGGTCTCTGGGCTGATCAGGAGCGGCCATTCGACCTGGTCCTTTCGGGGACGTTCATAGACGAGAGAGCCACCATACTCATTTGCCTTCTCGTACCAACGATCAAGGCGTTGAAGCAGCTTCTGACGCATGCGATCGAGCGCCTGCGAATCCGGCGCAGCAGGCTGTGCCCTTGTGATCAACCGGTCGACGATGTTCTGAGCTGCAGACAGTTTGCTGAGTACCTCCCCAGCGCCGACAGCCGGGGACAGCGACGAAGGCTGGCCCTCGTCGAGGACCCTAATTGCGCTCACCATCATGCCCATCAAGCCCCGTTCCATTGCAGTGTCGGAATAGGGAGTAACACTCAGGGCCTCGACCTGTGCATAGAACGTCTCGTGGTAGTGTCTGAACGACTCAAAATGCGACATGTCGCGGGGGCGTGACCAGTTCATGAGCGACACCACGAGCCCCGGCTTTCGGGCATCACGACCAACGCGTGACGAAGCCTGGATGTACTCGGCGGTGTTCTTCGGCTGCCCAACAACCAGCATCAGACCGAGTCTTGGAACGTCAACGCCGACTTGAAGCATCGACGTGGCCAAGACCACGTCAAAGGGGGACGGCGGAGACTTTGGTGCCGGCAGCTTTGCTTCAAGCGCAGCTCGATATGCCTTGCCATAAGCGGCCTTCCCCCGGGTTGTCCAGCGATCACCGAACGGGACCGAGAGACGGTCGAGCGTTTTGGAGACTTCTTCAGCCGAGATCCGAGAGGTGAGCTCGCCGATCGCGAGTCGGGTCCAGTCGGTGGTTCGGCGCGGGAACGGTTCGGTGTTGCCAGCGACACGCGTGGTGACATCGTCATCCAGGTATCGGCGCATGCCGGCCAGTTCGCGCGTGGCGGAGAAGTAGCCGACGGTAGTCAGATAAGGGTCCGCTGCGTCGCCGTGTTCGTCGAGGAGCTTTTGACCTGCCAGCAGCAGAACCTCCGACATCCGGATCTCGGCGAGTGTCAGCCTGATGCCGTGGGCGCAGACCCCGAGATACTTGCGTCCCGGATTGTCATCCGAAACGTCCTTCTCCTTTGAGAAGAAGGTGTCGCGCACGTCAAGCACCTGAGGCGGGAAGACCGCCACCCCACGCCCGTAAAGCGCAGTGACCTGGTTCAGAGCGTTCCGCACCGTGGCCGTAGACGCAACCACTAGCGGACGAACGGTAGTGCCATCCTGCTCGTAAGAGGACAGCACATCGACAGCGTTCTCGAAGACACCGACTGCTGTTCCGAGCGCGCCGGTGATCAAGTGCAGCTCGTCCTGGATGATCAGGTCCGGCGGACGCAAACGGTTCACCGGTTGGAAGGTCACCTTCGGGTAACTGACGCCACCCACTGTTCTAGCGGTGTGCGACTGAGACGACTCCTTGCACGCACCTCGGCTGTCGGGATGACGGTAGCCGTGGCGCGCGCACCGCTCGGACACATACCCGAAGAGGCTGGCTGCCTCACCCTCGCGGGCCAGCCGAGCGAACTTGTCGACCGTGGCAAGGAGGAACGTCGGCGGATTCCTATAGAGCTCGTCGTCGACGGTCGTGATTGGCAATGGACCCGCGCCCCCGTCGAGGGAGAACGGGCAGAGGCCCTTGCGGTCACCGCAGCGCACCTCGATCCGCTCAGTCGCGCTGACGGTGTGTAGGTCCCGCTTCGGATCGATCTTGGAGCCACACCACGGGCACCGCTGCAACTGGAGGACGGTCAGCCCGTGCGTCTTTGCGGTGTCCTGTCGAGCGGTCTCCACCTGTTCCTTCGCGTCGGCGTAGCGCTTGGGGCTGACGGCCGAACCGACCCACAGGCCGATGCTGAAGGGCCGGTCGCCCCAGGTGGACGGATCAGCCTGACGCATCAGCTCCGCAGCACACACCAGCGCAGCTGCTCGCTGGAACTGCTGGGATGTGAGCAGGCGCAACGTGTAGCGCATGAGGACCGCCACGCCGTCGCCTCCGTCCAAGGCTCCGTCGTCGGTCTGGATGACCCCTTGGAGACGTCGGATCGCGAACGTGAATGCCGCGAGACCGAGATACGCCTCCGTCTTACCGCCACCAGTTGGAAAGAACAGCAGCTCGACGTTGGCGGCAGGACCGCTGCGGAATCCGTCGGTCGAGTCGGCGAGGGCCGGCAACTGCAGCAAAATGAACGCGAGCTGGAACGGTCGCCAGCGAGCCGCGTCGTCGCCGACCTTCTCTACTTCAGCGACCGCGTCCTCAATCGACAGCGTCCCGCGCTCGGACCGCTTCGCGGCAACCTGAGAGCGCATCCGTTGGTCACGCATGGTCTGGTTCATGAACCGGAATGCCTGGAGCGCCTGCGGGTTCGTCTTGAGTAGTTCGAGCCCAGCTTCCAACCGAGACACCACGAGTCCCGCCTCACCGATCGCCTCTTCCGCGATCCCCTGAAGGTGATTCGGTAGGTGAGCGGCTATCGAAACCTGCTTGTCGAGCCACTCCCGGTAGCCGTCAACGAGCGACATAAAGGCCTCTTCGACACCGTCATGCTCAAGGCCCATGAGAACCCGCATCGCCGTTTCTGCCTCGCCCCCGCTGCCTGCGACGGTCTGCGGAACGTCAGCTGTCGGCAGCCAGAGCGTCTCAACAGAGGTTGCGCGCCGCAGTGAGTCGCCCTCAGCATCGAATCCTTCCGCCCAAGCGACCGAGGCCGTGCGGCCGATAGCGAACTCGAGCCGGTGGCGGTACTGCAGGTCGAGCCGCTGACGTTCCGGGTCGAGCTCGTCATAGCCATCGGCGAGCACGTCACGCGTCGGCAGAAACACAGCGTCGCCACTGTTGGCCTCGACCTTGAGTTTGGTCTGGAAGAGCCAATCCCCCGGCGGTGCGTCCAGCGCGGTGGTGCGGTCATTGGAGACCGCCAGCTCTACGATTGTGCGGTCGTCTCGCGGATAGAGTTCCACCCGCAGCGTCACATCAGCATCGATCGCGATCGGCGGTAGCGCCACATGGCTGTCGTGATTCCGTACGTCGATCTCGGCGGTACGCTCGAACGGGATGCGCCGCGAAAACTGGACCTTCCGGCCGTCTTCGTTCTCCTGACGGAACGACTCGTAGCGGCCCCATGACGCGGTGACGGTCAGGACCCCACAATCGCGTGGGACCTGGAACCGCAGGCCCATCGATGAGGGATGCGTCAACGCGCCCTTCGCACCCTCGTCCCGCTCTTCGCCATCCTCGGCGGGATCTTCATCCGTAGGTACCGGGACGCCGGACTGGCCGTTGGCCACAGGGTCCAGGTCGCTGAGGGTGAGACCTGTTTCTGCCGGGTCCGAACCGTCGTCAACTCCGGCGGTGGCTTCCAGCGCGGGGTCGATGGTGACCGGCGCCAGAGAACCGACCATGTACGCCGCACGCGGCGTCCCCTTAATCTCCTCCTCGGGGCCGTTGCGCGGACCGAGCAGTTCTTGCTCGATCAACGCCACTAAGTCGGCACGGACGACGGTTGATGCACTGACGCTCATGCGAGGAGTATGTCCTGTCCTGTCGATGCATCCTGGGTCGGCACATCCTGTCCCTCGGATCGGGCGCGTTCGTGATTCTCTTCCAGCATCTTGTCGAGGAGAGCGCCCCTGAGAACGTCTGGCCAACTCCATCTGACAGCCTGGCGATACTCCGAGAAGTCGAGTCTAAGTTCGATATTTTGCCAGCCGTAAGCTTCAAGCATCGCTCGATCGACTTCTAGGTGGATCTCCCGAAGTCGAATTATCTCGGGGCGAAGGCAGTACGGGTCATGCACATCGTTGTAAACAGCCGTAAGTCCAATGCTTCGCTCAAGCATCACTCGCTCGCGGTGCGACTCAAGGAGTCGCCCCGCCTCCGCTAGACGATCAGTCAGCCTAGGCATAGGGAACGTTTCAAGAACGTCGGAGATGGTGTAGCGAACCCGCGTCTCCAGGGTCGACCCGTAGGTAACCGCCCATGTGTGATGGAAGGTTGAGGAAAAGATTGCAAGATGCGCGTCACTATTGACGGTGAACACTTCCAGTGCGTTACTGCACACCACGCCGGCCTGCACGCGGACCGGCATCACTGGCTTACTGACGATAGTCAAGACCATCATGCGATCGAAGCCGCTTACGGCTTCACGCCAGGTATGTCCCCACTGCGCAAAGCGCCACCATTTCTCCCGCCGCTCCGGATTTTTGTCGTTCGCTCGTGCCGCCTTGCTGTTAATTGAAGCATGCTCAAATGGCAACGTGTAGCGCGCTGCACGCTCCTTCTCCCAGTCAGCGAAGTCGACCACCCACCTGGATGGCGACAGATCGGGACGCGAATTAACGTCCTCGCCACTGAGGTATGGTCGGAGAACCTCGCGGTTACGCCCGTCTGCGTCGATCCAAGAAGCCGCGACAGCCGGCGACACCAGCAGACCGGTGCCGAGAGGTATGGCGCCTTGGTATGCCAAACCAACGTTGGCTTGTAGCCGTATTGGTTTCCCAATCATGCGCCCCACCGGCTCGAGAAGCGTCGTCACCCCAGAACACCGGATGCCGCCTACCGTCGCTTGCCAACCCCGCTCAGGCACTACCGCCGTCATATGCACCGAAGCGTACTCCAGGCTCGCGAATACGGACGGCCACTTTTTGCTCTTGAACGCGCGATAGATTCGCATGCCAACGCGTTCAAGTTGATCCAAGGACGACTCTCGAGTGTCACCCTCCGAGATTGTATTGGTCGTTATCATTCCAACAACTCCGCTAGATCTCCGGAGCAGCCACGCGCGAAGGACGAAATAGGCAACCAGATCGCTCTTGCCCGGCGACTTTGCCGCAGAAACGTTCACGATGAAGTCGCGGACATTCTTGCCCATCGCGGGAGTGATCTTCTTAAATCCCAGAAAAGGCGGATTTCCGATGATCGCATCGAATCCACCCCGCTCAACAATCACGTCCGGGGCCTCAATAATCCAATGTAACGGCTGCCACCGCTCATAGTCGGTCTCGACTGTCGGCGTCAAACCCAAAGCGATGCGGTCGAGAAGTTTCGTCGGGTCGCCGAATGAACCGTCGACCGGGTAGGCCTCATGCAATTGCCAGGACAGCGTTTTGTAAGCGTCATCAAGCTGTCTCCCCGATTTTCCGCCTAACGGCAGCGCAGTAGCGATTATACCATCCGCGATGAGCCGGAGCTCAGCGGTCGTCTGCCGGAACTGCTCCAGTAATCGCGCCTTCGCTCGCGAAGACCGCATCGGGTCTCGGTCGTCGACGGGACTCGCCAACTCCAGTCTCAGCCGAGTCGCAGCGGAAATCTTCGTATCAACATCGATTAGAAGTTGTTGCTGCTTGTTCGCTGGATTCGGCGCGATATGTAGATCGCGCAGCTGATCGAGCGAGGTCAGGCCAAGAAGAGAGTTACCGCAGAAGATTTTGTCGTCGACGAACGAGAACGGCTTGGTCTTGTCCATGGAAATCAGCCAAAGGGACAGCTTGCACATCTCGACGGCCATCGGGTTAATGTCAGCGCCGTAGAGGGAGCGGGCTATTACCTCCCGCAGCGCGTGGCGGCGCAGCTCCTCGGCATCTAAAGCAAACTTGTCGAGCATGCCCTCGTCGATCCACGCCTCGACGAGACGTTCCGAGAGGAATCGGGCTGCGGCCACAAGAAACGCACCAGATCCGGCCGCTATATCGGCGACCCTCAGGTCGAGAATCGCGGCGGCAGACTTAAGCTTCCATTCGTGATCGTCATTGGTCTGAAGCGGTCCCGGCTCGTATACGAGTGGCTGCAGGGCGTGGAACACGACCTCCTCGGCTAAAGACCTAGGTGTGTAGTGAGCTCCTGCATTTTTACGCGATGGCGTCTCGATCACGACAAGGCCGCCGACGGGTATGACCAGTGGGATGTTGCGCAAGTCGCGGCGAATTAGGTTTCCCCAGCTGACCAGGCTCTCCAGCAGGTCTCGGTCGCCGGCTGCGACCGGGGCCAGCATCCTGACCAGTTCCGCGCGATCATCGCCGGCCGCTTCCCATTCGACCAGTTTAGTCAGTGCGGAGATGCTTTTCCCGGTCGCTGCGGGCTGGTTCACCTTCAACCAAGCAACGAGCGCGCGGGCGAACTCCTTGGAGTCGCCGCCGTGCTCGTCGTACAGGTCGTTGATGGTCGCTAATGCGATCTCCGGTTCTGCACCGTCCTTTCCGACGAGACCGAGGATGATGTCGTCGGCGGCCTCGGCGCAGGAATATCCAAGGAGGCCCTCGTAGATATAACCAATCTGCTCGACGTCGATCTCGCGGAATGAAATCCTGCGCCGCTCACCGTTTGCGACGACGGACTGCACCGATTCCAACACATGAAGCATTACGCGGTCGGACACTCTGAGTCGGAGCCCGTGACTGTCCGTGGCATGAAGCCATGGAAAGCGCTCTGAGTCGAGCAGCGAACCGCCGTACGCGGGCATCCGCATCTCGTCGTAATTGACTCCGCCGTGCAGTGCCTCGCTGACGGCGAGCAGCCTGTGCCACGCGTCGTAGCTCTCATCGAGGTGCTCTTCCCCGCCGGCCGCCTGTGCACGAAGATTATCGAGGAGGCCGTTGATGGCGTACGAGTCCCAGTAAAGTTGCTCGGTTGGAAGCATGTCGCGCTCTTCGGCGAAGAGCAGAAAGACGATCCGCATCATCACGGTCACGGCAGCTTGGTAGATGTCGTCCGGCTTCTCGGTGAGGGGATCCGGATTACCCGCCTTGATTGCCTCAAGTCGAGCCTCGGAGAAGGCTTGGACGAGGAGTTCGACTGACCGGCGCACCTGGGTGCCGAGCGCCTCGGTGATCTCCTCGGCCTCAAGTTCGCTGCGCTCGAAGAGCCGGGACAGGCGCTGCTCGGCGTCGGAGGCACGAAAGCGGCGTTGGTTGATCAAAGTGAAGAACGCGTCGCGAATTAGCGGTTCCTCGGCCCACGTCAGCGCGTTCACCATTCCGGAGCCGGTTGGTTTTTCGTCCTTGGCCCACACCAGCGCCCACCATTGACCGTCGGTGACGATGCCGACCTCGACCTGTGCCTTGCGAAGCAACATGGCCAGGCGGTCGATTTCGTTGGCCGCCCAACCGTCGAGGCCAGCGTTGCGCAGACCGGAGGTGGGGTCGCACACCCGCAGTAACGCTGCCGTTTCGCCCTCGCGCCCCTTGAGCGCGCAGGTCGCGGCAACGGTGATCTGCTCGCCTGGCGAGCGGACCGCGATGTCCGAAACCGAGAATAGGTCGTTCCACTCGGCCATGCCGGAAAGGACGACGTCTATCCAGGCCCGCCGTACGACGTCGTAGGCATCCTTCGACTCGGGTGTCTTGGGTTGCTCGACGTAGTGGTCGAAGGCGCGCTGCCATTGGGCGTACGCCTGCTTGAACATCATTAAGCGGTCATCGGTGTCGCCGAGACGGTCGACGCCGCTGGGCCACATGTCCTTGAGTACCGGGTAGGCAAGGAATGGTCCGTCGACGTCGACCTGAGAAAGCCAGTCGCTGTGATTGTCGGTACTCTTGAGCGTGCGCTTCCTCATCGAATCGCCAGTCCGTTCTCCACGTCGTGCGGGGCAAGGGCGAAGATCACGGCGGCCGGGAACTCCCATGTGCGGATGTCGTCGTACCGCGTGTCAACGGCCGTTAGCTCCCGGTCACGTTCCTCGTCCAGGGCGTCTATGCGACGACGGATCTCTCGCAGGTCGCGCTCGCTCTGGCGGCGCTCGTCCTCGAACAGGGTGAGCTGGGGGTCGCCGTCCATGACCTCCGCCTCTCTGAGCGCACCACGCAGCGTCTGGCGGAACCGATCGAAGATCTCATGTACGCGTGCGCGGTCTGTCTCGCGCCGGTCGACGAGGTGTGCTTCAACGTCTCTGCGGCGTCGCGCGGCGCGGTCGCCGATGGCCTGCTGGACGCGGGCGCGGAGGCCGTCGTCTCTCTCGGTGTTCCAGGCCGCGGCAATCTGCGCGGCAAACGCCGGCGCGACACCCACGAGGTCTGCGCGGTCGAGCGCCGACTCCAGCAGTTCCTCGGCACGGTGCTCGCCCACTGCTTGCCGGCGTGCGAGCCGGGTGCCGGCAAGGAACACTTCCTCATGGAGGCGCAAACCGGCACGCCCGACCAGGACGAGCCGGGTGACTGCGACGGCGTAGGACTCTTCAAGGCCGGGAACGACGGTGGCAGTCACTCGTTCCAACGCCCGGTCACCGCCCCAGAGCGCGGAGCGGAGGCGCCGAGTCGAGCGCTGGAGCAGCGGAGAACCAAGATGCATATAGACGACCTCAGGGTCCTCCTTCAACACCTGAGGATCGAAGGAAATCGGACGGGGTTTGGTCTTCTTCTCGTCCAAGCGGGTGTAGAGACCGCGGGTGACCTGCTCCCAGGAGTTGTCCAGATTCGGCAGTCGGAACACAGGTACATCAGTATCTTCGGACCCGACGAGTTCAAGCGGCGGAAGATGGTTGAGCTCGAACGCGGTCTCGACCACGCGCTGGAGGTTCTCGGGGCGAAGGTGGAGTCTCTCTCGACTCTCGGCGAGATTCTGCTCGAGTCGTGCCAACTCTGCGTTGAGCACCTTTTCACCGCCCATCATGCCGGCGATCGGATCTTTCTCTGCCTGGGCGCGGCGACTCTTGAGCACCTCGCCTCCGAACTGGCGTTGCAGGTCGGGCGCGATGATCTCGTTCGCCGAGCCCAGGTCGCGCATGATCTGGTCGATCTTGACCGCGACGCGGGCCAGCAAGTCGACGTCCTTGCTGAGCGCGCTCTCGCCACCGGTGACCGGAGCGAAGTGGCGGATGTCAGGGGCCCTGGTTTGGCCGTAGCGGTCGACTCGGCCGATTCGCTGCTCAAGGCGATTAGGGTTGAACGGGATATCGAAGTTGATCAGCCGGTGGCAGTGGTTCTGCAGGTCGATGCCCTCGCCAGCCGCGTCGGTGGCCAGCAGGATCCGGACAGACGTCTTGGCTGGGTTCTCGTTGAAACGGGCGCGAATCAGTTCACGGGTCTCGGCCTCCGTGCCGCCGTCGATGATCTCGACACGGTCGTCTTCGTAGCCTTGCTGGCGCAGGATGTCGCGGACCCACCGCAGAGTATCGACATACTCCGTGAAGATGACGAGGCGCTCGTTGCTCCAGTCGCCATGCGATCGGAGCGTGCCTTCGACGTACGAGAGCAGCGCCTCAAGCCTTGAGTCGGGCCGCCCATCGAACCGGTGGCCCCACTCGCTGAGCCAGTCGAGATCTGCTACATCTTCCTCGGTGAGAGGGGGTAGCGAGCTTTTCGCCTCGCGCAGCGCCTCAAGCTCGGGCTGGTCGACCTTGCCCTCCTCTAGATCGTCGGAGTCGGGACCGAAAATCTCGTCGTAGTCGAGGTCAAATTCGAGGTCGAGCCCCCGGGTGCGGGTGTCGCGGTAGACGTCGATGGTCCGTGCGAATGCGACGGGCGAGGAGAAGAACCGCTTCTTCAGCAGCAGTGTCGCCATGTCCCTAGCCGAGCGGCTCCCGTCGTCCGTAGCGACTGCCTTGTCCCTCCGTTGGGTGAAGGCGAGAAGTCGGTCGTAAGCCGCGGACTCGCCGGCTGTCGGGGTGTACGGCAGCTGGCTGACCTTACGTTCGACAAACCCCTTCGCTTCCTTAAGATCACTCTTGAGGCGACGAACCGCGACCTCATCAAGGGCCACCGGGTCGATCTTGTTGCCGCGGACGAACCGCTGGGGATCGATCATCTCCAGAAGTGCAGTGAACGACTCCGTGTATCCGTTGTGCGGGGTGGCGCTGAGGAAAAGACGGTGCTCAGACCGCTCTGCGATCTCTCGAACGGCGCGGGTCCGCTGGGAGTCGACCGCGTATCCCCTGCGCTCCTGCCCGACCTTATTGGTGCGCACCGGACTGCTCGGGGCCACGTGGTGCGCCTCGTCGACGACAAGGATGTCGAAGGCGAAGCGCTGGGTGGTGTCGGCGAACGCGGCTCGGAGCAGTCGCTGAGCCCGCTGCCCGGGCAGC
The DNA here is from genome assembly GCF_014145145.1 of Dietzia cercidiphylli. Taxonomy (GTDB): domain Bacteria; phylum Actinomycetota; class Actinomycetes; order Mycobacteriales; family Mycobacteriaceae; genus Dietzia; species Dietzia natronolimnaea. The sequence goes on along the minus strand of NZ_JAALEA010000342.1, from coordinate 753 downwards.
CATGCCATCGAGACGATGATCCGAGGGAAAAGCGTGAACGGGTTCGCGTGGACGCCATGGGATCGGCGTACATCCTTCATGGTCTCCGAATTGACGACGGTGAAGTCGAGGCCGAACTTTTCCTGCATCTCGTCTTGCCACTTGAAGGCCAGGCCCGCAGGGCAGACCACGAGCACGGTCCGGGCGCGATGACGCAGGAGGAGCTCCTGGATTACCAGACCGGCCTCGATCGTCTTGCCAAGGCCGACATCATCAGCGAGCAGCAAATTGGCGCGCGGGCTCGCCAAGGCTCGCTTGAGTGGAGTGAGTTGGTACGGCTCGACGTTGGCACCACTGCGGAATGGGGCCTGGACCGTGCCATCGTCGGCGCTGGTGATCGCGCCCCAACGCAACGCGTCGATGAAGGCCGCGAGCCTATTGGGATCGTCGAACCTCTCGGGATCGATATCCACAGGAAGACCGAGGTGAGCCAGCGCGCTGCGACCTTGCTCAAGCTCCCAAACTACTCTGAGCTCGTGCCCGAGTCTGTCCTCCTGCACGGACTGGAGGGTGACTGCATGCTGAAGTTGCGAGGCAGCATCGTCGGCAGTGCTCCGACCCAACCCTTGCTGCTGCACGTCGACGACGGCCCAGTTGGCCCCGCGCACGGTAACAATCTGTCCGACTTCGGGCACGGCCACGGGCGGAATCACAACTTCAGTCACACTAAATAACACTAACCCCGCTGATTCACGGGCCGGTGTGACTGCTGCT
>NZ_JAALEA010000341.1 GCF_014145145.1 Dietzia cercidiphylli | reverse complement strand
GCAGCGGTATCCCCGGTATCCCCGGTGTTCGCGGTGCCCCCGGGTGCCCCGGAGTCCCCACGTTCCCGGCTCACCTGTCGACCCACGACCTGGCGTGGAGGAGCACGTCGACCGCGGTCGCCTTCCCCGCCGGCCTCAGGTCGTGGCGCAGCGAGACCACCTCGAGCCCCTGGGCGCCGAGGGCCAGGTCCGCGATCCCGGGGAGCACCGTCGGGTCCTGCGGCCCGCCGACGCCGCGACGCAGGTTCTCGGCGGCGTGCCCGAGGTACACCAGGTGCCCGCCGGGGCGCAGCCATCCGCCGGCGTTGCGCAGGACGCGGGTGAGGCTCTCCATCTCGAGGTGGAGGAACCCGATGACGACGAGGTCCACGGACTCCTCCGGTGACCAGGTGGTGGCGTCGCCGACCACCCAGTCGACGCTGCCGCTGCGGCCGTCGTCGGAGTCCTTGGCGCGGGCCTGGTCGATCGCGACCTCGGAGAAGTCGACCGCCGAGACCTGCCACCCGTGTGCGGCCAACCATCGCGCGTGCCTGCCGTCGCCGCACGCCAGGTCCACGGCGGTGTCCACGGGCAGACCGGCGTCCTCGGCGCCCGTCACCTCCGCGACGATGCGTGCTGCGGGGGTGGTGCCCCACACGTCGGGCTGGGCGAGGTATCGGGCGTTCCAGTCGGAGGCGTCCACGTGCGGCGGTCCTTTCGGTACTGCTTCTCGATGCTGCTTCTGGGTGGTACTGCTTCTGGGGATACTGCTTCTGATCAATGGAATTCTGCGTGGCGCCGCGTCTCGTCGGTGCTGCACCCGGGTGTGGCCGGGGCGGCGGGGGCGACTCGATTCACGGGCGCCGGAGCCACCGCAGGTGTTCGTCGTCGCCCTGCAGCTCCAGTCTCCTCCACAGGACGCTGCCCGGCACGGCCTGGCTGGGGTGACACTCCACGGCGGCGAGTTGCGCCGTGCGGTCGACGGTCAGCAGCAGGTCGATCTCGTCGCCGGTCCGCCCGAGGAATCCGGCGTATCCCTCGGCCGCGAGTCTCCCGCAGATCTCCTCCGGGAGGGTCCACGCCACCACGGGGAGTCCGTGCCGGTCGGCCACCCTGGTGGCCGCGGCGGTGGCCGCCACGTGGTCCGGGTGACCGCTGATCCCGGTGGAGTCGAAGACGACGAGGCCCTCGGGCCGGGTCCATTCCAGTGCACGCTCGACCTCGTCGTCGAGCACGGACGACTCGAGGCCCGCCAGGCCACCGTCGGGCAGGTCGCGCAACGTGACCCGCCTCGCCCCGAGGGCGTCCGCCGCGGCGCGTAGTTCGTATTCCCGGATCCGTGAGAGGTCGCCCTCGACGCCGTGGAGCGTGGAGGCCTCGCCCCTGGTCAGGCAGAGGACGTCCACGCCCGCGCCGCCGTCGGCGAAGGTCGACAGCACGGCGCCGAGGCCGAACGACTCGTCGTCGGGGTGGGCGACCACGGCCAGAACTGAACCCCAGCGTGGGAGTGCGGTCGTCTCGGTCATCTCCGCGTTCCTTTCCTCGAGCGGCTCCGGAACTTCTCGATACCCGGTACCGTATCGCCTCATGGGTGTTGCTCGCGAACGGTCGGACGTCTCGCTCTTCGCGCGGGTCTGGGTCGCGGCCGGCCCGGTGCTCGAGAGGGTCGGACTGGCCAGGGCCCGGCGCCGGTTGGTGGACGGACTGTCGGGGACGGTCGTGGAGGTGGGCGCGGGCAGTGGCGTGACGTTCCAGCACTACCCACCGGAGGTCACGAGGGTGGTGGCGATCGAACCGGACCCGCACCTCCGTGCCCACGCGCGGCGCTATGCGGCCCGTGCGTCGGTGCCGGTCGAGGTGGTGGATTCCGTGGCGGAGGCGCTGCCACTCGCGGACGGCGAGGCCGACGCGGTGGTCTTCGGGCTCGTCCTGTGCACTGTCCCCGACGTCCCGGCGGCCCTGGCCGAGGCGGACCGGGTACTCGCTCCCGGGGGAGAACTACGACTGCTCGAACACGTCCGGGCGGCGGGACGACTCGGGCGGGTGGCCGACCGGATCACGCCGGTGTGGAGCCGGCTCGGCGGGGGATGTCGCCCGAACCGGGACACCGGGCAGACGCTCTCCGAGGCCGGGTTCGACGTCTCCGGACTCAGGACCCGACCGTTCCCGCCGGTGCTCCCGCTGACTCCGATGCTCAGCGGTTCGGCGCGGCGTCGGTGACCAGACGCCCGGCCCCCGCGTCGTCCGCGCCGTCTGCGCCGTCCCCGCGGGCGGGAACCGCACACGCCTCGTCGGCACGCGTCCCGTCGGCACACCCCC
>NZ_JAALEA010000340.1 GCF_014145145.1 Dietzia cercidiphylli | reverse complement strand
GACACCGACACGGGCTCCGTCTCGGGCTCGGCTGACGAGGGCACCGACACCGGTTCCGTCTCCGGCTCGGCTGACGAGGGCACCGACACCGGCTCCGTCTCCGGCTCCGCCGACGAGGGCACCGACACCGACACCGGCTCGCTGAGCGGCGCGCTCGCGGGTCTGAGCTCCGGCGCCGAGGCCGGCGCGGAGGTCGGCGTCGACGCGGGCCTGACCGCCGGTTCGCTGGGCTGACACGCGCGCATCCCCTCACCCCGGATGCACTTCCACGGCCCGGGGTCGTGACTCCTCCAGAGCCACGACCCCGGGCCGTCGTGTGTCCGCCGACACGATGGGGAATGATGCAGGGGTGACGATCGTCGTGGCATGCGGGGCCTTCAAGGGTTCTCTCACCGCTATCGAGGCATGCCATCACGCTGCCGAAGGGGCTCGCCGTGCCCACCCGGACACCGATGTGGTGGTCAGGCCGGTCGCGGACGGGGGCGGCGGCAGCCTCGAGGTGATGGTCGCCGGTGGCGCCCGTGAGGTCCGCGTGACCGCCTCCGGCCCCACCGGGGAGGCGGTCGAGACCTCGTTCGCCGCCATCGACCCGGACACCGCCTTCGTGGAGATGGCGGACGCCTGTGGGCTGCTCCGACTCCCCGGGGGCCGGATGCGGCCCCTCGAGTCCTCGAGCCGCGGTGTGGGCGAGGTCCTCCTGGCCGCGCTCCGCTCGGGTCGCGGCAACATCCACCTCGGCATCGGCGGCAGCGCCTCCACCGACGGCGGCAGCGGGATGCTCTCCGCGTTGGGCGCCCGCTTCCTCGACTCCTGCGGCACCGAACTCCCCGACGGCGGCGGCGCGCTGGTGAACCTCGACCGCGTCGACCTGGACGGGATCGACCCCGCGGTCCGCGCCTCACGCATCCTGGTCGCCTGCGACGTCGACAACCCCCTGCTCGGACCGCTCGGGGCGGCCCGCGTCTACGGCCCGCAGAAGGGGGCCTCCGCCGACCAGATCGAGGCCCTCGAGGCGGGACTGGCCCGCCTGGTCGAGGTACTGCGCGGCCAGGGACTCGAGGTGGATCCCGACGCACCGGGCTCCGGCGCGGCCGGGGGCGTGGGCTTCGCGGCCCGCGAACTGCTCGACGCGTCCCTGGATCCGGGATTCGAGGTCCTGGGCACCCTCACCGGCCTCGAGGACGTGGTGTCCGCCGCCGACCTGGTGGTGACCGGCGAGGGCCGGCTCGACGACCAGACGATGCACGGCAAGACCCCCATGGGTGTGGCGGCGCTGTGTCGCTCGCACGCCGTGCCGGTGGTGGCCGTGTGCGGACGGCTGGACCTGGGTGCCGACCGCGTGGCGGAGGCCGGGTTCGCGGCCGCGGCCGCCCTCACCGAGCGGGAGCCGGACCTGGCCAGGTCGATGGCCAACGCGGGCGCGCTGTTGGAGGACGTGGCCGCGGAGGTCGTCTCGCGCATCCTGCCCTGACGATCGTCCGCTCGCCTAGCTCTCCTGCCGGTCGTCCGGCTGACCCGTGACGGTCACCGTCGCCGCGACGCGGTCGTCCACCGTCATCCACATCTGCAACCGGTGTCCGGACCGCCTACGCCGGATCGTCATGGACGACCCCGGGACCACGGGGTGCGAGTACTCGATCACGATGCGGTGGCGCTGCCTCAGCAGGTCCTGGTGATCGACGAGTTCGTCCTCGACCGCGTCGAGGTAGGCGGCGTTGTTGACGTGCTGGAGCAGGTCGAAATCCGTGCTGCGGAGGATGTGGGGTCGGTCCTCCGGCTGATCCGGTCCGGGGGACCCGGCGGGCGGGGGCGTGGTCATGGCGGCCCACCGCAGGCGGTGGGTCTCCGTGGTGGCCGAGAGGGTGGCGAAGCCCTCGTCGCTGATGCGGGCGGGCACGCCGTGGGCGTTGACGTTGATCCAGAACGCCTCGGTCTCCACCAGTCCGTCGGGTCGCGGCCCGTCGTCGTCGGGGCCGTCCCGGTGCTCCGCCGTCAGTCGCACCCGCATGTTCGCCCACCGCGTGGACAGTCCGGAGCACCAGCGCTGGAGGTGGACGGTGGCCGGCCAGCAGATCGGCTCGATCACGTCGATCACGGTCCGCCGGACGATCCAGTACGGGTCGGTCCGCGCGTGACCGGTGGCCTCGAGATCGTCGCCCGCCACGTCCTGGAGGTACCGGGCGATGCTGTCCAACCGCAGCCGGCGCAGGGGATCGACCTCGCCCGTTCGCACCGTGCGGGAGGTGGAGTAGCCCGATCCGGCCGAGGGTGGAGGGGGAAGCGGTTGCGGGCCGTCATCCTGCACTGGGTCGGTCATCTATATGGTCCTCTCGCGTGTCCGGTCCGGGCGGGCGCGTCGCGCCCTTCCGGTATCCCGCGACGGTCCGGCCACTGTAGACGTACTCCCACCGCGCGGCGGTCCCGGGCACGCCGGGTGACGGGTGGTCCATGATGGGGACACCGACAGACCCCGGAGGTCGACATGCGCAAGTGGCTCCTCGGCGCCCCCGTCGCCGCCCTGGCCGCCGTCGCGGCCTCGGACCTGAGACAGACCAGGTACCCGATCCTGCGGACCTTCCCCGTCCTGGGGCACGCGCGGATGGCCCTGAGCTCCATCGGTCCCGAACTGCGCCAGTACATCGTGGCGGGCAACAACGAGGAGCGGCCGTTCACCCGGGACCAACGTGCCTGGATCCAGGAGTCGGCGGAGGGACGGGCCACCACGTTCGGGTTCGGCACGGACAACAACATCGAGTTCCTCGAGGGTTACCCGATCGTCAAGCCGCGCACGTTCGCCGGGGTGACGGTGTCGGCCCACGCGCACTCCGCCGAGCAGATCCAACTCCCACCGGCCAAGGTCCTCGGCGCCGCCCGCGGCCGGGCCCGCGCGTTCCGCCCCGAGTCCCTGGTGTCGATCTCGGGGATGAGCTACGGCGCGCTGTCGGCACCTGCTGTCGAGGCCCTCAACCGCGGCGCCGCTCTCGCGGGCGCTCTGCACAACACGGGCGAGGGCGGGCTGAGCCCGTACCACCAGAAGGGCGGTGACCTGGTCTTCCAGATCGGCACCGCCTACTTCGGGGTCCGCGACGCCGAAGGCCGATTCGACATCGACGCTCTGGTGGCCCTCACCGAGAAGCACCCGATCCGGGCGATCGAGATCAAGCTCAGCCAGGGCGCCAAACCCGGACTGGGCGGCCTGCTGCCCGCGGCCAAGGTCACGGCGGAGATCGGGCGGATCCGCGGCATCCCCACCGACCGCGAGTGTGCGAGCCCGTCCCGGCACACCGCCTTCCACGACGTGGACTCCATGCTCGACCTGGTGGAGGAGATCGCCGAGCGCACCGGCCTGCCGGTGGGCATCAAATCCGCGGTCGGCGAGCTGGACTTCTGGGAGCAGCTGGCCGCCGCGATGATCCCGCGGCAGCGAGGCGTCGACTTCATCACCATCGACGGTGGCGAGGGTGGCACCGGCGCCGCCCCGCTCGTCTTCACCGACGCGGTGTCACTGCCGTTCCGGTTGGGATTCTCCCGCGTCTACCGGGTCTTCGCCGAGGCCGGACTGACCGACGACGTGGTGTTCGTGGGCTCCGGCAAGCTGGGCATCCCCGAGAACGCGGCGGTCGCGTTCGCGCTCGGTGTGGACATGATCGCCGTCGGCCGCGAGGCCATGCTCTCCATCGGCTGCATCCAGGCCCAGAAGTGCCACACCGACCGCTGCCCCACCGGGGTGGCCACCCAGAACCCGTGGCTGGTCCGAGGAGTGGACCCCACGAACAAGGCCGTGCGGTGCGCGGCCTACATCCGGTCGCTGCGACGCGATCTCGTCAAGATCTCCGGCGCCGTCGGCGTGCCCCACCCGTCACTGATCGGGCCCGAGGACGTGGAGTTGGCCAACGGCACCCGGGACTCGACGACGCTCGCGGAGATCTACGGATACCGACCCGGGTGGGGACTGCCCGGCCCGGCCGACATCCGCCGGATCGCCGACCTCATGACCGCGAGCGGCGCGGCCGAGCACACCGCCGCCTACACGCCCCCCGGGCTCTGACCACACCCCTGCCCACTCCTGCCCGCCCCTGTTGCTCCCCGCCCCGCCCCGCCCCGCCATCGAAAAGAGCGTTCCGCGCAGATCTACTCGGCCGATGTGTGCGGAACGCTCTTCCCGACGGCTGCGGGCGGGGCCCGGCGGGGG
>NZ_JAALEA010000033.1 GCF_014145145.1 Dietzia cercidiphylli | reverse complement strand
CGGCCGTGGAGGCGCCGCCGCGCACGTCGGTCCGACCGGACTCGTCCGTCACCGGGTTGCGGTCACCGGTCCGGCCGGGCGCATCGGCGTGGCCCGGGGCATCGGTGCGGCCGGGAGCGTCTGCGCGGTGTTTGGGATCGAGCTTGTCCGCGTGCTGCTCCATGCGGCGCACGTCCTGACGCTGCTCGTCGACGACCGAACGGTGCTGCTCGGCCTCCGACCGCAGGCGATCCGCCTCCGCGGCCTTGGCCTTGGCCTCCTGCTCCGCCGCACCCGCGCGGTGCTCCTGCTCACGGGCCACGGAGTGCTGACGCTCCAGCTGCTGCTCCCGCTCCCGGGCGTCCTTACGCAGTTCGGCCGCTTCGCCGAGCTTCTTCCTGTTGCTGTTCCTCGCGGCCAACGCGATCAACGCGATGACCACGACCACTGCGACCACCCCGATGACGATCCAGATGATGGGGTCCATGATTTCCTCCGATGTCAGGGGTCACATTCCACCGGAAACGTAACCCCCCTCCGGGCCCCCTGCCACCGGTCGACCCACGTGGACACCGCGAACGTGGACACCGCGCACGTGGCGCCGGTGGGCCGTCGGGGATCCGGCCCTAGTGCACGGTCCGCGGCAACAGCCCGGCGTCGCGGGCCTCCCGACTCAGCCGCTCGCGGTGGTCCGGGTGGGCGATCGCGATCAGTGCGGCGGCGCGGTCGGACACCGACCGACCCCTGAGCGTGGCGATCCCGTACTCGGTCACGACGTTCTCGATGATGTTCTTGTGGGTGGTCACCGGGCTCCCGGGCGTCAACGAGAGCGTGATCCGGCTGATACCGCCGGAGGTCTGGGACGGGGTGACGATGAACCCGTGGCCACCGGGTGAGAACCTGCAGCCCCTGCCGAAGTCCGCCTGACCACCGGCTCCGGACCAGTACCGTCCACCGATCGTCTCCGATGCCGCCTGCCCGTAGAGGTCGACCTCGCTCGTGGCGTTGACCGAATGGAGATTGTGCTCCTGACCGATCACGCGCGGGTCGTTGACGATGTCCACCGGGAGCATGGCGACCGACGGGTTGTTGTGCAGCCAGTCCATGAGCTTCTGCGACCCCACCGCGAAGGTGGTGACGTGCTTGAACGGCCGGCCGGTCTTCCGTGATCCGTCGATGACGCCGGCGTCCACGAGGTCCATCACGCCGTCCGACAGCGCCTCGGTGTGGATCCCCAGGTTCTCGTGCCCGGTGAGCCGCGACAGCACCGCGTTGGGGAGCTTGCCGACCCCCAGTTGCAGACAGGCCCCGTCCGGCACCCGCTCGGCGATAAGGTTGGCGATCGCGTGCTCGATCTCGCCGGGCACGGGCGGCTCGATCGAGATCATCGGGGCGTCGTTCCGCGTCACGCCCACGACCTGGGAGATGTGGATGTGGTTGCGCCCGAAGGTCCGGGGCATGTTGGCGTTGACCTCGACGAAGAACGGCACCTGTCCGATGAAGGACGCCACGTAGTCGGCGTTGGTGCCCATCGAGAAGAACCCGTGCTCGTCGATCTCGGAGACCGTGGTCACGGCGAGGCCGGGCGGGCTGAACTCACGCAGGGTCGCCGGCACCTGCGCGAAGTCGACCGGAACGAGATCGCACGTGCCCTCGTGGAAGTTCTTCCGCGAACCGGGACCGAGGAAGTAGTCCACGTGCCGGAGCCTGCCCGGGTACGCACCCTCCATGAAGGGCAGCGATTCCCAGGGGTCCATGTGGTGGATGGTGACGCCGGAGAACCCCTCGGCCCCCGCGTCGAGAGCGCGCAGCAACGCCGGGGGCGCCGCGTTCTGGATCGGCGAGATGATGTGCATCCCCGGGGTGACGTGATCGAGTACCGCCTCGGCGGGCAGCTCTTCATAGTGGATGTCCTTGATCACGGTCGCACTCCGGTGGTCGGGGATGGTGGGGACGTCCGCCCGGCGGGCGGGTCATGCCAGGGCCGGGATGACCTCGCGTTCGAACAACTCGAGCCCCGAGGTGTCGGTGGCGATCTCTGGGAAGTAGAACACCCCGTAGGTCATCCCCAGACCCTCGAGTTCGCGGAGCTTGTCCACGATCTGCCCGGGCGTGCCCACCGCGGGCAGCCCGCGGTACGCGCCGAGCTGCCGGTCCGCCTCGTCCGCGCCCACGTGGCGGGCCATCCGGTCACGGAGGAACGCCAGCCTGTCGGCGACGTCCTTCTCCGTTTCCCCCACGGCCACGTTGTAGTTGGCGGTGCGCGTGATCTCGGACGGGTCCCGGCCCACGTCCGCGCAGTGTGCGAACAGGACCTCCGACTTGTGGGCGAACCCCTCGGGGCTGCCGTCGAAGTTCGTGTAGTCGGCGTGGCGGGCGGCGATCCGGAGGGTCTTGCGTTCGCCGCCGCCGGCGATCCACATCGGGATGCCACCCTCCTGCAGTGGCCGGGGTCGCACGATCGCACCGTCGACCCGGAAGTGGTCTCCCTCGAGCGAGACGATGCCGTCGGCCCAGGCCTCGGTCATGATCCGCACGCCCTCGTCGAGCATGGCGATCCGCTCACCGGCGGAGGGGAACCCGTAGCCGTAGGCCCGCCACTCGTGCTCGTACCAGCCGGCCCCGATCCCCATCTCGACGCGTCCGCCGGAGATGTGGTCCACGGTCGACGCCATCTTCGCCAGGAGCGCGGGGTTGCGGTACCCGAGACAGGTACACATCTGACCCAGCCGCACCCGGGAGGTCACCGCGCCGAGAGCGGACATCAGGGTCCAGGCCTCGTGGGTGGCCTCTCCGGTGGTGAGCGGTGCGGTGTGCATGTGGTCGTACACCCACACCGACTCCCACGGGCCCGCGTCGGCACGGGTGGCGAGGTCGGTGATGACCGGCCAGTGGCGGGCGGGGGGCACGTCGACCAGGTCGAGCCGCCAGCCCTGGGGCAGGAAGAGTCCGAAACGCATGCCCCCGACACTAGCGCCGTGGGCCACGCCGGGAGAGCCGGTCAGGCGGTGGACAGGACCGCGCCGATGCCCTCCGGCTCGTCCTCGCCGTCGAAGTACAGCGCCACGTATCGCCCCGCGACCTCGGCGACCTGCATCTCCATGTCGTACACCAACCGCAGGACGTCGGTCCGCATGATCTGCGCCGGCGTGCCGTCGGCGACGATCGAGCCGTCCTTCATGGCGATGATCCGGTCCGAGTAGGCGGCGGCGATGTTGATGTCGTGGATCACCAGGACGACGGTCTTGTCCCGCTCCGCGGCGGTCCGGCGCAGCAACCGCATGATCGAGGTGGCGTGACGCAGGTCGAGGTTGTTGAGCGGTTCGTCGAGCAGGACGTAGTCCGTGTCCTGCGCGAGAACCATGGCGATGTGGGCGCGTTGGCGCTGGCCGCCGGAGAGCTCGTCGAGGTACCGGTCGGCCAGGCCCTCCAGCTCCATCGCCGCCAGGGCGTACCCGACGTGCTCGTCGTCCCCGGGGGTGGGTCGGCCACCGTTGTGCGGGAACCTGCCGAAGGCCACGAGTTCGCGGACCGTCAGGCGGATGGAGACGGCGTTCTCCTGACGCAGCACCGCGAGGCGTCGCGCGAGCTCGCGGCCACCGTTCACGGACACATCGACCCCGTCGACCAGGACGTGTCCGGAGTCGGCTCCCTGGAGTCGGCTCATGACCCCCAGCAACGTGGACTTGCCGGCGCCGTTGGGTCCGATCAACGAGGTGACGCCGCCCTGGGCGAAGCACGCGGTGACGTCGCGGAGGACCTGTGTGTCGCCGTATGACGCGCACACCGAGTTCGCCTCGATACCGCCCCCGGTCGGGCGCTCGGCCGGCCACGGGGTCGCGCTGGTCCGGTCACCGCGGCGACGGAACGGGAGGAGGGACATGATCTGCTTCTTTCGTCAGCGTGCGCGGTTGGTCAGGAGCAGGAACAGGAACAGCAGGCCACCGACGAACTCGATGACGATGCTCAACGCGGACTCGACGCCCAGGGCGCCGAGCACCAACTCCCCACCGGCCAGCGCGACCACGCCGAGCAGCGAGGCGACGGGCAGCGTGAAGCGGTGGAGGGTGGTCCCGAGGAGCGCGTAGGCGGCGTTGGCGACGATGAGCCCGAAGAACATCACCGGGCCGATCAGCGCCGTCGACGCGGAGACGAGGAACGAGACCACCACCAGCACGACGATCGTCACCCGGCGGTGGTTCACGCCCAGGGCGACCGCCGGGTCACGGCCGAGGAGCATCACATCCAGCCTGCGGCCGAGCAGCACGACCACACCCAGGCAGGCGGCGACGATGAGTCCGCACGCGACCAGGATGTCCGGCTGCACACCCCGGAAGCTGGCGAACATGGCGTCCTGGACCCGCAGGTAGGCGGCCGGGTCGAGCAGGCGTTGGAAGAACGAGGAGATCGAGCGGAAGAACACCCCGAACACCACGCCGACCAGCAACAGCAGGTGGATGTCGGTCCTCCGCCCACCGAGCAGCCAGAGGTAGAGCGCGGTCGAGGCCACGACCATGATCGCCGTCTGCCCCAGGAATCCGGAGAGGCCGCCGCTGATGAGGCCGCCGGCGAGGGCCTCGGGACGCGGGACCACGAAGAACACGAGCATCGTCTGGACGAGCAGGTACAGCGAGTCGAAGCCCATGAGTGCCGGGGTGAGGATCCGGTTCCCGGTGACGGTCTGGAACAACACCGTCGACACGCCCACCGCCACGGCCACCAGGACGATCGCCACGGCATGGCGGGACAACCGGTCCAGCGAGTAGTGCCAGGCCCTGGAGCCCACGGTCTCCGGGAGGCCGGTCAGGACGAGTGCGGCCAGCGCCCCGACCGCGACGGCGGCGCAGACCAGGGTGACCAGCCACCGGCGTCGTCGGTCGGACTCGGTCCGTGTCCGCCCACGCCGGAGCTGCTGCGGCAGGCGCTCCGCGGTAGGGGTCTCAACCATTGCGCACCGCCCGCAGCATCATCGCCAGGAATACGGCCCCGCCGATGATCCCCACCAGCGTCCCCACGGGGATCTCACCCGCACCGGTCGAGCCACCGGCGAGGATGCCCGGGAGCGACCGTCCGACCATGTCGCAGACGAGGACGGTGACCGCGCCGAGGAGCGCCACGAGCGGCAGGCCGCGGCGCGCGTCGTCGCCGACGAGTCTGGAGACGACGTTGGGGACCACGAGTCCGAGCAGCGGGAGGGCGCCCACGGTGACGACGACGACGGCGGCGACGGCCGCCACGATGGACATTCCCAGGGCGACGACCGTGCGGTGATCCACACCGAGGCCCGTGGCGACGTCCTCCCCCAGCCCGGCCACGGTGAACCTGTCCGCCGTGATGTAGGCGATCACCCCGAGGACGGCCACCAGCCAGAGCAGTTCGTACCGCCCGGCGAGGACCGCGGAGAAGTCGGCGAGCATCCAGGCGTTGAGCATCTGGAGGAGATCCCGGGACAGTGCCAGGAACGCCGCGACCGCACCCACGACGGAGCCCAGCATGATGCCGATGAGCGGCACGATGAAGGAGTCGGAGACGGCGACGCGACGGATGCACGCGAGGAACAGCGCGGTGCCGGCGAGGGCGAACACCATCGCCACGAGCATCTTCACCACGATCGGGGCGCCCGGGGCGAGGATCGCCACCACGACCAGGCCCAATCCGGCGGACTCGACCGTCCCGGCGGTGGAGGGCTCCACGAAGCGGTTGCGGGTGAGCAGCTGCATGAGCAGTCCGGCGACCGCCAGGGACGCCCCGGCGAGCGCTGCCGCCGCGGTCCGGGGCAGGCGGGCCTCGAGGAGGTAGACGCGATGCGCCTCGGTGAGGCCACCGGTGAGGACGTCCCGGACCGTGATGTCGGCCGCGCCGACGAACACGCTCGCGACCAGTGCCACCAGTAGTGCGGCCACGCCGAGAACCGGCCAGGGCGCCTGGTGCCGTGGCCGGTTCTCCGACAGGGTGGTGGTCACGACCGGGTGCTCCCCGCGGTCAGGAGACTGCCGAGTCGATCTCGCCGATCATGGCGTCCAGGACGCCGAGCCCGCCGCCGATGAGGTACCAGTTCTGCCCGTCGAGCATGTGGACGTTGCCGTTGGTCGCGGCGGAGGTCCGGTTGAACAGGGGGTTGTCCAGCAGCGCTGTGGCCGCCTCACCCTCGGCACCGATCGCGGCGTCCCGATCGATCACGAAGACGTGATCGGGGTTGAGCTCGGCGATCTGCTCCCAGCTGAGCGGTGCGCCGTGCCTGCCCTCGGCGGCGACGTCACCGGCCGACTCCATTCCGAGTTCGTTGAAGATGATGTCGAACCGGGTCCCGGGGCCGTAGGCCGTGACCTTGCCGCCCGAGGTCATGAGCACCAGTGCCGTTCCGGCGTCCTCGGCCTTGGCACGCGTCTCGGCGACCCTCTCGTCGATCTCGGCGAGCTGCTCCGCCGCCTTGTCCTCGGCACCGAACAGGGCGGCGATCTCCTCCACCTTGGCGCGGTTGGACGCGACCGTGTCGGAGGTGTCGGGATCACCGGCGATCACCTGGTCCGAGATCTTGGCGAACTCGGGCTCCATCGCCTCCGTGCGCGCACCGAACAGGATCAGATCGGGGCCGAGCTCGGCGATGACGTCCATCTTCGGCTCCTTGAGGCTGCCGACGTCCGTGTACTCATCGCTCGCATAGGTGTCGAGCGCGTCCGGGAACACCCCGGTCTTGGTCAGGCCCACCACCCGGTCCTCGAGATCCAGCTCGTCGAGCGTGTCGGCAGCGGCGTGGCTGGTGAGGACGACCCGCGCGGGCCCCTCACCGTCGGTGCCGGTGGACTGCGCGTCGGAGCTTCCGCAGGCAGTGAGCGCGCCGCCGGTCAGGGCGAGGGCGGCTGCCGCGGCGACGATCGTGGGGAATCGGTTCACAGTGTCTCCAGGGGCTTAAGTCAGTAGGTTAGGCTCACCTTAACCACGCCGTGTGCGCAGGGGCAAAACCAAGGTGTGCCTTCCCTCAGAAGCGGGTGGTGGGGACCTCGCGCCGACCGGCCCGCTCCCGTGGCCACGGGACCCCGGCGCGAGTACGATCACGCCATCGGAATCCCGTCGCGAAGGAGGCCCGGCATGCCCACCGCGGAGGTCCGGAGGGCGATGCGCGCCCAGGACCGGCGACGGTTCCTCCCCCCTGAGGTCGCGGGCGACCACCGCCGCGACGCTCCGCTGCCGATCGGCCACGGGCAGACGAACTCGCAACCCTCCACCGTGGCGGACATGATGACCCTCCTCGAACCGTTCCCCGGGATGCGGGTCCTCGACGTCGGCTCCGGCAGCGGCTGGACATCGGCGATCCTCGGCGAACTGGGCGGACCGGGGTCCGCCGTGTACGCGGTCGAGCTGGTTCCGGAGCTGGTCGAGAGGTCACGCGCGGCCCTCACCCAGCCCTGGGTGCGGGTACACCAGGCCCGGCCCGGGGAGCTGGGCCTGCCGGAGTACGGCCCCTTCGACCGGATCCTCGTCTCCGCGATGGGCGAGGCCCTCCCTCAGGAGCTCGTGGACCAACTCGCAGAGGGCGGTGTGATGGTCGCGCCCTGGCGGGACGTCATGCACAGGGTGCGGCGCACGAGCGGGGAACTCGAGGTCACCGACCACGGTGGATACCGCTTCGTCCCCCTGCGCCACACCCGATTCTGACCTGCACAATCGGACGATTATCCTGGACGGAAGTTTTACCCGCCTTACAGATCCAGGAGCGTCGATGCCCGAGTTCGTCTATGAGGACCTCCTCCCGGTCGGTGCGGACACCACCGAGTACCGCCTCCTGACCACCGAGGGCGTCTCCACCGTCGAGGGCCCGGACGGCACGACCTTCCTGCGCGTGGATCCGGAGGCGATCCGCCTGCTCACCGAGACGGCGATGCACGACATCTCGCACTACCTGCGCCCCGACCACCTGGCCCAGGTCGCCAAGATCCTCGACGACCCCGAGGCCAGCGACAACGACAAGTTCGTCGCACTGGACCTGCTCAAGAACGCCAACATCGCCGCCGGCGGGGTGCTTCCGATGTGCCAGGACACCGGCACCGCCATCGTCAAGGGAGAGCGTGGCCAGCACGTGCTCACCCCGGGGCCCGACGAGCAGGCGGTCGCCCGCGGTGTCTACGACGCGTTCACCCGCCTCAACCTGCGCTACTCGCAGAACGCCCCCCTCACCATGTGGGACGAGAAGAACACCGGCAACAACCTCCCGGCCCAGATCGAGATCGGCGCCGACACCACTCCCGGCCACGAGAACAGCTACAAGTTCCTGTTCATGGCCAAGGGCGGCGGCTCGGCCAACAAGTCCTTCCTCTACCAGGAGACCAAGGCGATCCTCAATCCCGAGCGGATGATGCAGTTCATCGAGGAGAAGATCCGCTCGATCGGCACCGCGGCCTGCCCGCCCTACCACCTGGCGATCGTGGTGGGCGGCACCTCCGCCGAGTTCGCGGTCAAGACGGCCAAGCTCGCCTCGGCGCACTACCTGGACGAGCTCCCCCGCGAGGGGGCCATGTCGGGCCGCGGATTCCGCGACGTGGAGCTGGAGGAGAAGGTCTTCGAGCTGACCCAGCAGATCGGGATCGGCGCGCAGTTCGGCGGTAAGTACTTCTGCCACGACGTCCGCGTGGTGCGCCTCCCCCGCCACGGGGCGTCACTCCCCGTCGCGATCGCCGTCTCCTGCAGCGCCGATCGTCAGGCCAAGGCCAAGATCACCCCGGAGGGCGTGTTCCTCGAGCAGCTCGAGTTCGATCCCGGCCGTTTCCTGCCCGCCACCACCGACGCCGAACTGGACGCCGCGACGCACGGCGTGTCCGGGACCGGCAAGGGAGCGGCGGTGAGGATCGACCTCAACAAGCCCATGGCGGAGATCCTCGCCGAGCTGAGCAAGCACCCGGTCAAGACCCGTCTGTCCCTCACCGGTCCCCTGGTGGTGGCCCGCGACATCGCCCACTCCAAGATCAAGGAGCGGCTCGACGCCGGCGAGGAGATGCCGCAGTACCTCAAGGATCACCCGGTCTACTACGCCGGACCCGCCAAGACCCCCGAGGGGATGCCGTCGGGATCGTTCGGCCCCACCACCGCCGGCCGCATGGACTCGTACGTCGAGCAGTTCCAGGCCGCGGGCGGCTCGATGGTCATGCTGGCCAAGGGCAACCGCTCGAAGCAGGTCACCGATGCCTGCGCCACCCACGGCGGCTTCTACCTCGGCTCGATCGGAGGCCCCGCCGCGCGGCTGGCCCAGGACTGCATCAAGCACGTCGAGGTGATCGAGTACGAGGAACTCGGCATGGAGGCGGTGTGGAAGATCGACGTGGAGGACTTCCCCGCGTTCATCGTGGTCGACGACAAGGGCGAGGACTTCTTCGCCCACACCGGCGAGGTCACGCTGACGGTGGGCAAGCGCCCGGGTCTGTGACCTGTGCGGGCCTGTGACCTGCGGGGGCCACACACGCGCGGGCTATGTGACCTGCATGGGTGACCGCCCGGGGGGTGGCGTCACGAGACTCCCCGGGCAGCGGCCTCCAGTGTGGCCACGTCGAGTCTGACCATGTCCATCATCACCGTGAAGGCCCGTGCGGTGGCCGCCTGGTCCCCCGAGCGCCACAGCTCGTACAACGACTCCGGTGCGACCTGCCAGCGCACTCCGTAACGGTCGATGAGCCAGCCGCACTGCACCTCCCGGCCCCCGCCGGCCAGCAGGCCGTCCCAGTAGTGGTCGATCTCGTCCTGGTCGGCGCACCGGATCTCCAGCGAGATCGCATCGGTGTACTCGACCCCCGGACCCCCGTTGAGGGCGAGGAAGGCCCGACCGTCGAGCTCGAACTCCACTGTCAGGACCTCGCCGGCCTTCGGCCCCGGCGTGTCGACCGGGGACTCGTCGACCGAGATGACGCGCGAGTTCGGGAAGACCGAGCAGTAGAACTCCGCGGCCTCCTCCGCCTGCCCGTCCATCCACAGACACGTGACGAACCTCGACATGTCGCCCCCTCCTCCCGCCCCGACGGGCGTGGCCCGGATCCAGTGTCCCCCGACCGCGGCCCCCGCGGAACACCCTGGAGTGTCGCGATCCGGCAACGACGTTCGGCGCCGGTCTGGCCGCGACTAGGATCTACGTGCATGAACAGGATCACGCGTACCCTCGCCGCAGTCACGGTCGCCGCGGCCGCCACCGCCGGGCTCTCCGCCTGCGGGACGGACGGCGAATCGGGCCGGGACGAGGCGACCGGGGTGTCACCGACCACCTCAGAGGTGATGTCCACGACGACCTCGGCCCCCGTCCCCGGGCCCGCCGATTCGACGGTCGACGTCCCGGCACCCGTGGCGGACCGCTGGAACGACCTCGGCGGCGAGGCGGGCGAACTGGGCCGGGCGGCCGGACCCGCCACCGATGTAGAGGGCGGCTCGATCACCGAGTTCGAACGCGGGGCGATCGTCCTCACCCCCGCAGGGCGCGCCTTCGTGGTGCAGGGCGAGATCCTCGCCGCCTACCTGGACGCGGGCGGGCCCGCGGGCGAGCTGGGTTTCCCCACCGCGGACGAGGCCACCACCGACGGGGGATGGATCTCCACCTTCGAGGGCGGGGTCATCACATATCTCGACGGGGTCGCCGAGGTCCGCACCGACTGACCAGCAGTCGCCCGTCACCCGCACGGTTCGCCCGCGCGTCGGGCATCGGAACGGGGGTGAAAGCGGGTTATCGGGGCGTCGCGCGGCCCTCTCCGGCGGGGCTATCGTCCTCCCGTGAAGTCCACCCTCCCCCGCGCCCAGGCGCCGGATCCCCCGTCCACGCTGCCGGGGACCGTACCCGCCGCCGTGCTATTGCCCCTTGCCCTGGCCGGTGCGATCGGGCCGTTCGCGACCGACACCTACCTGCCCGCGCTTCCCCTCATCGTCGGGGAGTTCGGGGTCTCCGCCTCGGTCGCCCAGCTCACCCTGACCGCGTTCATGGTCTCGCTGGCCGCGGGGCAGCTCGTGATCGGCCCGCTCTCGGACCGTGTGGGCAGGCGCACCCTGTTGATCCTGGGTTCGGTGGGCACCGCGGTCGCGGCCGTGGTGTGTGCGCTGGCCCCGTCGATCTGGGTACTGGTGCTGGGACGGGTCGCCCAGGGGTTCTTCGGCGCGGCGGGGATCGTCCTGAGCAAGGCCGTGGTGGTGGACGTCGGCCGCGGTGCCGGTGTCGCCAAGGCGTTCGCGACCCTCATGGCCCTCCAGTCGGTGGCGCCGGTGATCGCCCCGCTCGTCGGCGGTGCCGTGGTCCCGTTCGGCGGCTGGCGGGGCGTGTTCTGGCTGTTGGCCGGACTGTCGGTGGTCACGGCGATCGGCGTGGTCGCAGCGGTCCCCGAGACGTTGCACCCCGGCGACCGCCGTACCGGCGGCGTCATGTCCACCCTGGGCGACATGCGTTTCGTGGCCACCTCCGGGCCGTTCGTGGCCCGGGTGTCGGTGTTCGTGTTCACGTTCGGTGTGCTCTTCGCGTACATCTCCGCGAGCCCGTTCATCTACCAGGACATGGTCGGACTCTCCCCCACCGCGTACTCGGTGGCGTTCACCGTCAACGCCCTCGGCATCCTCGCCTCGAACCTGGCCGGGGCACGCCTGGTCGGCAGGTTCGCACCGGAGAGGATCCTCGCCACCGGGGTGGTCGGCATGCTCACGGCGATCGCGGTGCTCGTCGTCGTCGTCGCCCTGTCCCCCGCCGGCACCCTGGGGTTGGCACCGGTCACCGTGGGCTTCATCCTGCTGACCCTGTCGATCGGGGCGATCCTGCCCAACGCGGCAGCCCTGTCCATGCAGGCGACCCGGGGGCACTCGGGGTCCGGGTCCGCGCTGCTCGGCGCTGCGCAGTTCAGCCTGGCGGCGCTCGTGGCGCCGCTGACAGGGTTCTCCGGCCCGCACTCCGCCCTGCCCATGCTCGCCGTGATGGGCGCCTGCGCACTCGTGGTCGTGGTGGCTCTCACGGCGGTGCTCCGCCGGTCGGCGCGCGCCGGGTGAGCGCTGCGAGGCGACACGACGGTCGTGGGCCGGGGGTAGGGTGACGGTCACGAGCGACCCCCGAGGTGGTGTCCGACATGCCGGTGATGACGACGACCGCGTCCCGAGCCCTGACCGGTGCCCGTCGGCGGGCCGGACTGGTGGTGCGCTCGCGGATCGCCGGTGACGACGCCGCCGAACGACGGCAACGGATCTGGCACTCCGAGGGCGAACGGTGGAACTCCCCCGGGGATGCGATCTGCGCGGTGCACGGCGACGCCTCGATGTTCGCCGCCGGGCTGACCGCTCTGTTACTCCAGTCGCTGCACCCGCTGGCCATGGCCGGGGTGACCGACCACAGCGACTACCGCGGCGACCCCTGGGGCAGACTCCAACGCACCTCGCAGTTCATCGCCACGACCACCTTCGGGACGGTCCCGGACGCCACGCAGCTCATCCGGACGATCAACGGGGTGCACCGGGCGGTGGTGGGGACCGACTATCGCGGCCGACCCTACGACGCCCGCGACCCGCACCTGTTGCGGTGGGTCCACGTCGCCGAGATCTGGGGCTTCCTCGAGTGCCACCGCCTGTACGGGCGCACCGCGATGTCGGCGGAGCGACGGGACGAGTACGTGCGACAGGCGTCGCGCACCGGGATCATGCTGGGAGCCCAGGACGTCCCGATGACCGTCGCCGAGCTCGACGCGGCCCTCGAGGAGTACCGGCCCGAGCTCGAGGCCTCCCCGGCCGCGCTCGACGCCCGGCACTTCCTGCTG
>NZ_JAALEA010000339.1 GCF_014145145.1 Dietzia cercidiphylli | reverse complement strand
CCGCCCTCGCTGGGCGGGTCCGCGGCCACCGCGCGCCCCGTTGAGGCCTCCGCACCGCAGCAGCAGGAGGGGGCCGAGGCGTACGGGGCCGCGCCCGGAACGATCTCCGCTCCGGGCGAGCCGGTCTCGTCGTCGTCGTCGTCGGCACCTCGTGACTCGTCGGCCCGCGGGACCGAGACGCAGACCATCGTCCACCTGGTCCGGCACGGCGAGGTGCACAACCCCGACGGAGTGCTGTACGGCAGGCTGCCGGGCATCCGGCTCTCCGAGCTGGGGCGCAGTCAGGCCGAGACCGTGGCACGCACACTCGGGCAGGGGCACGACATCGTGTCGATCGTGGCCTCGCCGCTGCAGCGCGCCCAGGAGACCGCCGCCCCGTTGGCCGAGGCGTTGGGCCTGCCGGTGGGGATCGACGCCGACATCATCGAGGCAGACAACCGCTTCGAGGGCAACAAGGTCGGCGGCCGGGGCGGGGCGCTGCGCAACCCGCGGTACTGGCCGATCCTGGTCAACCCGCTGCGGCCCTCGTGGGGTGAGCCGTACCTGCAGATCGCGCACCGGATGATCGGGGCCGTGTACTCCACGCTCGACACCGCCCGCGGCCACGAGGCGGTACTGGTGAGCCACCAGCTGCCCGTGTACACCACGCGACGGTTCCTCGAGGGCCGCCGACTGTGGCACGACCCCCGTTCGCGGCAGTGTTCGCTGGCCTCGATCACCTCTCTGGTCTTCGAGGGCACCACGCTGCGTGACATCGTCTACACCGAACCGGCGGGTGCGTCCGACCCGTCGCAGACAGGAGCCTGAGCCATGCGTCACCCCAAGACCGCCCTCGGCGCCCTACTCCTCGCAGTCGCCCTCGTCACCGGTGCGTGCGCAACCAGCACGGACGCGGTGGTGACGGGCCCCGAGACGTTCGAGTTCGTCAGCCCGGACGGCCAGCTGGAGATCAACTACGACCCCCCATCCGAGCGCAAACCTGTCGCGACTCTCACCGGCCCGGATCTGATGGACCCCGATCGCACGCTCAACGTCCAGGAGGACTTTGAGGGGCAGGTCGTGATCCTCAATTTGTGGGGCCAGTGGTGTGGCCCGTGTCGCGCCGAGTCCGACGATCTGCAGCGGTTGCAGGAGGAGTTCGAACCGCAGGGCGCGACCGTGTTCGGCATCAACCTGCGGGACCCCAACCGGCAGAAGCCCGTCGACTTTGTGGAGGACAACGGCATCACGTTCCCCTCGATCTGGGATCCGAGCAACGCCGCGGTGGCCGCACTGCGCGGCTTCCCGACGTCCGTCGTCCCGGCGACGATCATCCTGGACAAGCAACACCGGGTCGCCGCCGTGTACCTGGCCGAGATCACCGATGACAAGCTGCGGGACACCGTGTCCGCGATCCTGGCCGAGGAGGTCGAGCCGGTGTGAACCCGGAGATGATCCTTCTCGCGCAGAGCGTGGGCGAGACCTTCCAGCAGACCGTGGCCAGCGGCCCGATCCTGCTGGCGCTGGGCGCATGTGTCCTGGCAGGGCTCGTGTCCTTTGCCTCGCCGTGCGTGATCCCACTTGTGCCCGGCTACGTGGCGTACCTGGCCAGTGTCGTGGGCGCCGACCGTCCCCCGGTCACCGTTGCCGCCGCGGAGCGCCAACGAGCCGCCACGGCGACGATGACCCTGGAGGAACGCCGCACCCGCCGTTCCTCGCGTACGCGGGTTGTGGTGGCATCGCTGCTGTTCGTGGGCGGGTTCACCGTGGTCTTCGTGGCGCTCAGCGCCATGGTGCTGGGCACCGTGCAGTACCTGGCGCCCCAGCAGGAGTTGCTGCAGCGCCTCGGCGGCGTGGTGACGATCCTGATGGGGCTCGTCTTTATCGGTCTCGTGCCCACCCTGCAGCGGGATACGCGCATGCAGCCCAAGGCGCTTTCGACGTGGGTCGGCGCGCCGATGCTGGGCGCCGTCTTCGCGCTGGGCTGGACGCCGTGCCTCGGCCCGACGTTGGCCGCGGCGCTCTCCGTGGCCGCGGGCACGGGTGTCGACGCCGCTCGAGGCGTGCTGCTGATCGTGGCGTACTGCCTCGGACTGGGGTTGCCCTTCGTATTGGTGGCCTTCGGTTCCACCTGGGCGATGCGGACCGTCGGGTGGCTGCAGAAGCACACCCGCGCGATCCAGGTGTTCGGCGGCGTCATGCTGATCATCGTGGGCCTGCTGCTGCTCTCCGGCGCGTGGGCCCTGTTCATCGACTGGCTCCGGGACTTCGCCATCTCGGACACCACCCTGCCCATCTGAGCGGCGCCTGACAACCCCCGCGGTCACGCGGCCTCCTCGACGATGCCGGCCGCGCGGAGGCGTGCGTGGATGGCATGGTCGAGGTCGCGAAGGAGCCCGAAGGGCAGGATCGGCGCCTCGAGTGACGTCAGCGGTGGCGGTCCCGCCTTGGCCGGCGGCGGGTCGGCGGCCCGCGGTGTGCCGGCGGGCGGGATCCATCGGACTCCCTGCGGCGCGGTGCGGTCGGGGATCGTGCTCCAGCCGGTGTCGTGGATCATGGCGTGGCAGTCGCCGCTGGCCAGTGCGAGTTGATCGATGTTCGTCAGTCCTCCGGCTGACCAGGGTGATCCGCTGTGGTGCGCTTCGCAGTGTCTGGCGTCCTGGTCGCAATCCGGGTGGGTGCAGCCACCGTACGCCGCGAACAGGGCGAGCCGTTGGTATCGAGAGGCGGTCCTGCGGCTGCGGTAGAGCCTGAGGTCCAGCTCCTGGTCGCACAGCGCGAGGAACCAGTGGTTGCCGCGCGCCATCGCCAGCGCCTGGGGCACGGGAACGCGGATACCCCCGTCGGTCTGGCCGCAGCCGGCCAGGGTGGTGAGTTGATCGAGGTCCATGCGCACCACGATCGCCGCCGGCGCTCCGGTCTTGCGGGCGTCGGCGGACAGGGCCAGGTGCAGGGCGTGGACCATCGCGTCGTGCATGCGTTGGCCGTCGGTGCGGGTGTCTGGTGCGTCCGCGTCAGGCCACAGCCGGCCGGGCTGGCCCCAGCGGGCGTGGACCTCGCGCATCAGGGCCGCGAGTTGCGGGTCCATGGTCATGCTGGCGCTGGCCATCAGGTCCAGTCCCTGGCCCCCGCAGGAGACCGACCTGCGGCGCGCCCGCTCTTCGGCGCCTCGTTCGGTGCGGCCCGGGTCCAGGGTGTCGAGTAGCTGGTGCGCGTGCTCCTGCAATTGCCGGGTGGTGGACTTCTCGGCAGCCTCGAGCAGTTGCTGTTCCAGGCGATCGCGCACCTCGTCGTCACACTCATCCGACAGCGCGGCCAGCGCCTTACCGATGATCCTCAGCTGCCCGGCCGAGACCGTGCCGGCACCGCTGGCGCGCATGCGAGCGGAGTCGGCGATCCCGGCATCGTCGAGGCGTCCGCGGGCCTCCCCGGGCGCCAGACCCAGGCCGCCGGTGAGCATCTGGCGGTCGTTGACGAAGCCCATCTGGCGGGCGGTGCCCGATTCCCGGGCCGCGGCCATGACCCGGGCCTGGGTCGCGCGGATCCGGCGTTGGGCCTGTTCGAGCGCGACGAGCTCGGCGTGCAGCTGCGTCGAGGAGGTGTCGGTCCAGTCGCGTTGTAGGTGCAGATCGAGTGCGGCGAGGATCGCCCGCAACTCTCCACCCACGCTGTCGCCGTTCCCGTTATCGCTCATGTGTTCGATTAGATCACCCGGGTACGACATTGTCCGTCGACGCAGTTCACGCGGCGTATCGACCGATCCGGAGGCCGTTACCAGGGCCAGAACGCCTTGATCATCGGCGAGATGAACAACCAGGCCAGCGACAGGTAGAAGATCACGACTGCCGCGATGAGGGTCACCACGTCGGACGGTTGGATCACGGACTTGAGCTGCTGTCTGCGATAGGCCACCCGGCGGTCCAATTCCTCCCAGCGCTGCAGTTGAGGGTCGATGTCCGTGTCCGCCTCGGCCCCCTCGCCGACGTCTGCAGGTTCTCTTTCGTTCTGGGTGTGGTCCATCCGGGTTCCTTTCTAGATCGCGTAGTGGTACTGCCGGAGCAGCAGGTCATGATGTTCGGTCACCGATTTGTAGGCCAGTTCGCCGAACTTCTTGCCCATGGGGGATCCTGCCGCTGCCCCTGCGCCGGCCCCGACGAGTGCGCCGTAGGGGCCGGCGTAGGAGCCGCCACTGGCTCCGAGCAGCGCCCCGCTCGCCATTCCGCCGCCCAAGGCGCCACCGGTCTCCGTAGCGATCTCGAAGGCACTTCCTTCGCCACGGGCGAACCGATTCACGCCGTCGTACACCGTCATCCCGGTGCCCAGGGGGCCCGCGACCTTCCCGACGAAGCGAAGTCCGGCGCTGGCCCGCCGGCCGTAGTCGTCGGGGGCGGGGTTGAGAACATGCCGACCGCGGGTGACGGGGTCGAGTTCGTCGGCGCGCCTGGGGAGCCCCGCGGACATGGCGCGGGTGAGCGCGTCGACGGCGACGCCGGGCCAAGGATCATCCGGGCCGGGGATCGGGCCCCTGTTGGGCTCCGGTGGGATCGCGTCGTGCAAGCGCGCGGCGATTTCGTCGAGTGTGCGTCCGTAGTGCTGGTCGAGTGAGGCCACGACGTCCAGAGCCTCTTCGATTGCCCCGGCATACTCGTCGACCTCGGCCTGGGTGATGTCGTCGCGGCCGGCAGCGGGCGCGAGCGAATCATCGCGGACGACCAGGCCGCGAGCCTGGGCTTCGGAGATCCGGTCGCGAACCACCTGTACCGCAGGGTCGAGCGCATTACCCGCCTGTTCAAGGGTCTTGACCAGGTCGTCGAGATGGCCGGCAAGCGCGTCGATGTGGCGCAGCTCGGAGTCGACGGCATGCAGCACCGCGTCAGCGGCGACGCCCTCCCAACCCATGGCGAGGCTGTGGCGCCCCTCGGAGAGGGCCCCGCGCGCCTCCTCGGCGATGGCGAGCCGACCGGCGCTGGTCACACGCGCCGTCGTCACGCCGCGGGGGTCCCATAGCCGCACCGCGCCCGCCGAGTAAGTCACCCGATCTCCTCCTGTGACTCGTGTTCCGTCACCAGGTACGACGGGGCACGTCAGCGGCCGGTTCCATCGCCGAACGGATTCTTCGGAGGAGCCGTCACGAATCGGGTGGAACCATCTGGTTGGTCGGGGCGTCAAACAGATCGTGGGGACATTAAGAGGACCAGCCGCCGCGCTCGCGGCCTGCGCGGTGATGTCCGCGTGCGGAGTGAGTCAGGACAACGACCAGGCGACGACGACGAGCCCAGCGGCCGCCGAGGAGACGATCAACCCCTGGGATCTGCCGATAGAGCAGCGGCCCGCTCTCTTCGACCCGTGTGCCGAAATTCCCATCGAGGCGGTGGAGCAGGGGGTCGGTTCGATTGTGGCCGAAATACCGAAGTTCTATAACCGCGAACCTGGTTCGCTCATCTCCTGCGGATGGGGAAACGATGAAGCGCAACTCAGTCTCTTGGCGACGTGGAAATCTCGTAATGACTACCTTGCCGATAATACATTCAATGTAGAGAACGCCCAAGCGCGCGTTAGCGGAAGAACTGGTCTTCGACTCTCTGATCAGGGAGACCTGTTTAATAGTTCTTGCGTTCAGCTATTCTTCACCTCTCGTGGCGCTGTTTGGATGCGGTTAGACCTAGTTACGGGCCTCAATGAATTTAAAGGCGATAGCCTTTCGAAGGCGTGTGAGGTTATCGATCAGGCGATACTCCCACTTATCGACTTTGTTCCCGAAGGAGACATTCAGTGACCGTCCATCTTGAACCGGGAGTCGCTGAATTGTGCGTTAGTCGCTGCGGCGACTTTATCAACGAAGTGACCCAGGACCTTACTGGGGGGATGATTGCCGGTCAGGGTTCATCGCTCGGCGCCTTCGACACCGCCCGGCAAATCGGCACCGTGTATTCGCTATTCGTGGGAGAAGACCTGCGAACCTTGCTCAACGGCTATGTGGATCAGGCGAAGGCCATGGCCATGCTCTTCGCCGCCGCCGGTGGGTTGATCGAGGCGCAGGATGAGGCGGTGGCGGCGGCGCTGGGGAAGGCGGCGCAGGAGCC
This sequence comes from Dietzia cercidiphylli, assembly GCF_014145145.1. GTDB lineage: Bacteria > Actinomycetota > Actinomycetes > Mycobacteriales > Mycobacteriaceae > Dietzia > Dietzia natronolimnaea. The sequence continues at coordinate 13,354 of NZ_JAALEA010000339.1, read as the reverse complement.
GGCCGGGTTGCAGAGTTTGGGGTTGTTGGGTTCGCTTGGATCGACGACCGCGATTCTCGATTCAGCCGACGGGACCAGCACGCTGCACGGGTATGACCGAGTGGGACCCGAGGAGGTATCGGGCGCCCCACTGGCGAAGATGGTCTCCGGGGCACAGGCTCTGGATCCGGCGCAGTTCCAGCAGGTGCGGGATCGAGTCAGCACCGTCGCGACAAGCCTCCACACGGCAGCGGCAAACCTTCGCAGCGGCCTGGGCAACGCACTGGGCAGCCAGTGGCAGGGTGAGTTCGCTACCCAGGCCAGCACCTCGGTGGGATCGTTCACCGAATCGGTAGACAGACTGGCCACGGTCCTCGAAGTGGTGGCCACCAAGGCGAGCACCGCCGAGGACGGTTTCAGCACCACCAAGTCGCGGATCGGCGAGGAGTCCGCAACGCTCCAGGCCGCCCAGGTCAACACCCCGGGCTTCGGCTACCTCCACGGCCCTCCGACCCTCGAATCCGCTGCCGCGATGGCCGCAGCCCAGGAGGCCGCCGAAGAACAGGCACGAGCGATCGTCAACACCGTTTACAGCCCCGCGGTGATGGACGCCAACCTCGCCGACCTGGACATACCCAGCCCGTACCGCGTGATCTCGACGTCGGCGCTGGGTGGCGCGAGTGGACTCGACCTGGTCTCGGCCTGGAACGTGGACGGGGTCGTCCGACCCGCTGGTCCGGCCGCACCCGGCCACGCCGCCCTCGCCGCCGCCGGGGGAGGAGGGAATCCGGCCGGAGTCCCCGCGGTCGGCGCAGGTGCTGGCACGGGGACGACGACGAGCCTGCCCGCCGCAACCGACGCCCCCACCGAGCAAGCGCTTCTGACCTCGCGGAACGGCGCGGTCGACGGCGGGGGAGCGGTGGCCGCCGCCACCGGACAGACAGCTGCGGGGGGTGCGAACGCCGGCGGAACACATGCAGCCGGCGTGAACGCCTCGACCCATCCCGCCGCCACCCCGTTCGCACCGATCACGGGAGCGAACGGGCAGCCGATAGGAGCAGGCGGGGGCGCCGCGAGAGCGCGGGGGATCCGCAACGGATCCCAGCGTGATCGCGGCTTCGGTACCGCTGCCGGAATGCTCGGCGGAGGCGCCGGGGGTGCGGGAGCAGGAGCCGGGGCGGCCAGGATGGGTGGCGCAGGCACCCTGGCGGGCTTCGGGAGCCCGGGCGGCTTCGGAACCGGCGGACCGACGGCAGGAGTACCGGGCGGCGGCATGTCGGCAGGCTCGGGACCCGCGGGAGCACCCGCAGGGGCGTTCTCGTCGTCACATGGTGGTTCTCAAGCCAGCCGCGCAGGAATGATGCCGATGGGCATGATGGGCGCGGCAGGGGCCGGACAGAACGAGGGCCGACGCGGTCACACGCCAGCCGGGTACCTGACCAACGCCACCAACACCTCGGAGATCATAGGGGAACCGGTCAAGGTTGCTCCCGCAGTCCTGGGGCGAACGCCGCCTCCCGACGATGCCGCCGCCGAACAAGAGCAGCAGCAGGAGACCGCCTATGTCGGCCGGGTCGTCGGACGGCCAATCGTTGGATCATGACGGCGGGCCCTTGCCCGACCGACGTCCACTCCTAGAACGCCAACCCGTGCCGCTCCACCAGCGGCATCGTCGCCTCGAAGTCGATCTCCGCGCCGTACTCGGCAGCGAGCGAGGGGAGCGTATCGGGGGAGTACCCCCTCCCGGCTCGGCGAGGCGGCGGAACAATGCCTCGAGGCCGCCCGGCACGATGATCTCGAGCACACGGAGTTCGTCGTCGCCAGCATTCCAGAACGTGTGCCAGCGACCGCGCGGCTTGGCCAGGAGGTCCCCCGGCGTCGCCGTGATCTCGACGCCCTCCTCGATGAAGCCGATGGTGCCCGCCAGCACGAATGTGTACTCGTCTTCCCGGCTGTGCCGGTGCATCGGGGCGGCCAACGTCCTGGGGTTCACGATGTGCTCGATGATCGCGACCCGGCCGCCGGATACCTGGCTCTCGATGAGGTACCGGTCCAGCAGTCCGGGTTCGCCCGTCACGTCGCCCTGGCCTGCGCGCACGACGTGAGGACCAGGAGGCGTCTTTTATCATCAATGCCGCTCATCATGCAAATCATACGACCGCGACCCCGGCGCGGGAACCCCCGGCGCGGGAACCCCTGGCACGCGGCCGCAGCCGGCATGGCCGAGCGAGTTCCACTAGAAGTACGCCGCCCAGACCAGGCCGACGATGAACAGTGCGACCCCCAGGAGGAACTGCGTCCGGTTCTGTATGTCATGCCACAAACTCGCCACGAAACGCTTCTTGATGTCGGCCCAGCGTGAGAACGGCGGATCGCCTTCCTCGGCCGGGCAACCGTCCGGCTCAGTTGCCATCCTCGGTTCCTTCCGCATCTGGGCCGGCGTCGTATACGGCATCGTGCACCGCGCCGCCGACTTCCTGTCCCGCCCACGCACCGACCCCGGCGCCGATCCCGGCCCCGATGAACGTGCCCACAGGCCCGAAGAACGACCCCGCAGCCGCTCCGGCAAGAGCTCCGCCGGCCATGCCGCCGCCGAGAGCCCCGCCCGTCTCGAGAATTGCTTCCGCGGCAGTGGTCTCTCCCCTGGCATACCCCGTGACGCCCTCGTACGCCGTGAACCCCCCGCCCGCGGGCCCGGCGAGCCGGCCGGCTCGCCGAAGCAGTCCGGCGGCCCGACGCCCGGCGTCGTCGGGCATCGGATCGGCCTTGTGTCTGCCCCGCGTCTCGGGATCGAGTTCATCCGCGAGAGCAAACGCCCCTCCTTTCACGGCCCCGGTCGCGGCGGTGATCGCGGTCCCCAGGACAACCGCATCCGGCCCCGGGATAGGGCCCCTGTCCACCTCCGGCGGGATGGCCCGATACATCATCCCGGCAACCGCGTCGATCTCCCGGCCATAGTGCTGATCCAACGACCCGACGGTGGCCAACGCCTGGCCGAGCGCCTCGACATGCCCGTCGACGACATCCTGGGTGATCTCGTCGCGACCGGCAGCCGGCCCCACGGAGTCCTCGCCCACCACGAGCCCGGCGGCCTCGGCCTCGATGATCCGATCGCGAACCGTCTGCACCGCCGGCCCCAACGCGGCGGCGGCCCGGGAGAGGGCGTCGGCCAGATCCCCGAGCCCGTCCGCGAGCTTGGTGACGTGCACCTTCTCGCCCTCGGCGGCGTCCAGGACCGCGTCGGCCGCAACGCCGTCCCAGCCCCCGTCCAGCGCTGATCTCCCGGCAGCCAGAGCCGTCCGTGCCTCGACAACCAGTGCCTCCCGCTCGGCGACAGCAGACCTCGCCGTCGTCGCGCCCCCGGCATCCCACCGCCTGACCCGGCCGATCGTGTACCCCACTCCGGTCCTTTCTCACGCGCCGTCACAGTGTTTGACGGCGCGACACCCATTTCGGTTCCACCGCGGGCTGAACCCGCACCTCACCGTGCGGCCGGCGCGAGGTGAGGGCTCGGTTACCGGTGTGCGGTCCGGGGTAACGACCGCGTCACATAGCTCGGCCACACTCACTCCGGTACGTCCGCACGCCCGCCGCACAGCTGGAGGCAACGAAGTGTCCTACGTCCAACCCTCGGACTTCACCCGCGCGATGATCGACGCCGGAGCGAGCAAGGTCCGCATGTCCACGCGTGACACGCTCATCCGGAGCTTCATGGCGGGCGCCATCCTGGGCCTGGCCGCCGCGTTCGCCATCACCGTCACGGTCGAGACCGGCAGCGCGCTCCTCGGGGCGGTGCTCTTCCCCGTCGGCTTTATCCTCCTGTACCTGTTGGGCTTCGATCTGCTGACCGGGGTGTTCACGCTCGTCCCGCTGGCACTGCTGGACAAGCGCAAGGGGGTCACGGTCCGGGGCATGCTCCGGAACTGGGGCCTGGTCTTCCTGGGCAACTTCGCCGGTGCCCTCACCGTGGCGTTCCTCATCGCCTTCATCACCACCTACGGGTTCAATGTCGCCCCGGACGAGGTGGGCCAGCGTCTCGGCGAGATCGGTGAGTCCCGGACTCTCGGATACGCCGAGCACGGGGCGGCCGGGATGCTGACCCTGTTCTTCCGCGGCGTGCTGTGCAACTGGATGGTCTCGACGGGCGTAGTGGCGGCGATGATGTCCACCAGCGTGAGCGGCAAGGCGCTGACCATGTGGATGCCCGTGATGCTGTTCTTCTACATGGGATTCGAGCACTCGGTGGTCAACATGTTCCTGTTCCCGACCGGCCTGATGCTCGGCGGCGAGTTCTCGCTGGCCGACTACCTGGTGTGGAACGAGATCCCCACCGTCATCGGCAACCTCGTCGGCGGGCTCTGCTTTGTGGGTCTGACCCTGTACGTCACCCACGCCCGCACCAAGGCGCAGCGGCCGCTGCCGGAGGAGCCGGCCGAGCGCGAGGCCGACCGCGAGCCCGCCTCGGTCTGAGCGACACATGACCCCATCCGAGAGGAACCCCGATGACCCCCATCATGTCCAAACACGACGCCGCCGCCCACGTGGAGTCCGCCCGCATCCGCCAGGGACGCACCTGGGCAGAACTGGCCGATCACCTGGGCGCACCGCTGGTGTGGACCACCGCGGCCCTGCTGGGCCAACACCCGATGTCCGCCGAGCAGGCGCGGTCGGTGTGCACACTCCTCGGCCTGGACGAGGCCGTGGCGGAGAGCCTGGCCCTGCAACCGAACCGAGGGACTCCGCCGGAGGTGATGGCCGACCCGACGATCTACCGGTTCACCGAGGCGCTGTCGGTGTACGGTCCTGCGCTCAAGGCACTCATCCATGAAGAGTTCGGCGACGGGATCATGAGCGCGATCAACTTTACGGTGGACTTCGCGAGGCGCCCGGACCCCGACGGAGACCGCGTGGTGATCACCCTGGACGGGAAGTTCCTCGACTACCGCTGGTGACGGCCGGCGCCGGCCCGTTACCTCGCGAACCTGCCGGCAAACGCCCGCAGTGGCAGATCAGCACTGGTCACGACCCCGGCGGGCGCGGCGATGACCGACCTGATCGAGTTGAGCGCGGGCAGCCCGGTCACGGTCATGCCGATGGACGCGAAGTCCTCGGGATCGGAGAGGTCGACGCCGGGGGCGGGGAAGATCATGTGCTTGTTGTAGATCTGCGGATCGCCCCTGATCATCGTGATGTAGCACCCCTTGATGTCCCACTTGGGCTCGGTGAGTGGCGTCATCTGCCATTCGAGGTGGGTCTCGATCCGCGGCACCCCGTCGACCATCCCCAGGTACTTGATGTAGCTCCCGCCGAGGGACCCCTCGGGTAGCCGGTACCAGCCCAGGTCGACGTCCTCGGTGCAGGCGCCCAGTTCGCAGTCGAACACCACCTCGTCCAGCTCGAGGTCGAACGCGTCGGCCATCATGTACACCGAGTCCGCGAACACCTCGGTGTACTTGCGCAGCATCCCCGGCAGCGCGGGATCGTCGACGGGCCTGCCGTAGCCGACCTCCGTCCAGGTGTCGGCGGAGTGGTGACAGGACACGTCGACGGACTCGATCGTGGTGACGTTCTCGATGTCGGCCACGTCGGCCGAGGCGACCAGGCCGAGGATCTGGTTGAGGCCCGGGTTCATGCCGGTTCCGTAGAAGGTCGCCCCGCCGGCCTTCGCGGTCACGTCCAGGATCTCCCGCCACGACCGACCGGACGGGTGCGGATGGTTGAGATCGCGGTGGTGCCCGGTGATCCAGTCGGCGGTGGTGACGATGTTGATGCCGGCCTCGAGGACCTGCAGGTAGAGGTCCTCGTCGGGGAAGACGCCGTGGAACGTCACCACGTCCGGCCGGGCCGCGACGATCTCCTCGACGGTGCCGGTCGCGACCACCCCGACGGGCGCGATGCCGGCGAGTTCGCCCACGTCCCGGCCGACTTTCTCGGGCGTGTAGCAGTGGACGCCCACGAGTTCCAGATCCGGGTGGCTGCCGATCCGCCTGATCATCTCGCTGCCGACGTTGCCGGTGGCGACCTGGAACACGCGGGCGGGCTCACTGGTGCTGCTGGTCATCTGAGGTGTCACCTTTCGGGGAGTGGATGATCGGGATAGAACTGGGTAGCCCATGTCCGCAGAGCGGTGAACCCCTCGTATTCGCCGGGGGCGAGCGCGGCGGGGTCGGAGTACTTCTGGTGCCTCCAGATGGCGAGGTCGGCCTCGAACTGCTCGATCACGCCGCGGCCGTGCCTGGCCGCGCGCTCGGCGGACTCGGCGTCGCCCAGGTCCGGGCGCCGGCGGATCCAGACGGAGAACCGGACGTCACAGGTCTCGTCGTCGACCGGGGTGACGCAGGTCGCGGTGCGGTTGTCGACCATCCCGTGACTTCGGGTGACGGCCACTCCCAGCCCGCCGTTGATGGCCTCGACTCCGCTGTCGACCTCCTCGATCGACCCCGGTGAGCCCTCGAACGCGATGGTGAAGTCAACGTAGGAGACGGGCTGGTCGAAGTCCTGCCTGGTGAAGACCGGGATGATCGGCACCTTGTGGACGAACTCGAAGTGCGCGAAGTCGACCCCGTTCTCCAGGACGTACTGCGGATGGAGGTGGAGCCGCTCCTCGACGAGCGTGGTCCGCGGGTGGCACGGGTGGTAGTCCTCGGCGCGCGTGCCGTCGTCCCAGCTGGTGAAGACGTCGGGCACGTCGAAGTACGGCTCGCGGCCCTCGAGGTCGTGCCAGAGGTAGATCGACTCGTTCCGCTCGACCACCGGGTACGTCCTGATCTTGCGGCCGAGGTTCGGGCGGTCCGCGTAGGGGATGGCGGTGTTGCGCCCGTCCGGGTTCCACTGCCAGCCGTGGAAGGGGCACTGGATGGTCTCGTCGACCACGGTGCCGCCGTGGCCGAGATGGGCGCCGAGGTGTTTGCAGTACGCGTCCATGACGGTGGCCCGGCCGGATCGGCTCCGCCAGGTCACCAGGTCCTCCCCGAACGCGGTGACCCGATGGACGTGCCCGACCGGGACCTCGGCGGACCACGCCACCTGGAACCACCCGGTCGGCTTCATGGGGAGCGGGGGCTTGGGCATCGGCGGACTCCGTTCTCGGCTCGAACCGGCAGGAGGTGGCAACCGCCATCCACAAAAACAGAATGGCGATTCTGCGAAGGTAGCATCGAGCCGTGGAGGCCACAGGGATTACGACGACGACGACGAGGACCGGCGACCGTGAGGAGAAGCTCCACGGCTACCGCCGACAGATCCTCCGCGCCGCGGAGCGCGAGTTCGGCAAGGCCGGGTTCACCGCCACGCCGATGAACGCGATCGCGGCCACCGCCGGGTTGTCGCTGGCCACCGTGTACAAGTCCTTCTCCGGCAAGGCGGAGATCTGGGACGCCCTGCACCGCACGCGGATGGACGCCCTGCTGGAGGCGGTGCGCGAGGCCGACGCCGGGGAGCCGGGACTCGAGCGCCTGCTCACCGGACTGCGTCGGGTCTTCCTCTTCCTGGCGGCGCACCCCGCCTACCTCGAGATGAACCTCCGGGCCGGTGGGGGATGGGCGAGCAGCGTGGAGGGCGCCCACGGGATCCAGCGCACGGTGTGGAGCTCTGGCCTCGAGGTGATCGCCGCCGGGATGCAGGCCGCGGCGGACCGGGGGGAGCTCGCCGGCCTCGATCCGCGCATCGCCGCGGGGATGGCGATCTCCGCGCTCCAGGTGTGGTTGTCCGAGTGGGTGGCGTCGGAGCGCGCCGAGGATCCGGAGGTGCTCGTCGACGACATGACGCGGCGGCTGCGCCTGCTGTTGACCAGCTGCAGTGACGACTAGCTCGGGTACCTCTCGGCCGCCAGGGCGCTGAGTCGCCGCAGGAAGCGGCGGAACAGCGGTTCATCACCGGCCGGACCGCAGTGAGCGAGAGGTTGGTCGCCGCGTTGCCGTGCATCGCCAGGGTCCACGTGAGTCGGCAGCCGCCCTCGGTGGGCACGATGTCGTAGGCCTCGGCGAAGGCGTGGATCCCCTTGGTGGAGCTGGCGTTGAACCGGAATGCCATCCGGCGCTCCGGCTCCCACGCCAGGAACTCCTCCTCGCCGACCAGGCCGCCGAGCATGTGGACGGTGCGGGTGGTGCCCACGCCGTACGGGGGCTCGCTGGTCCAGACCACCTTGGTGATCACGCCCGCCCAGCGCGGCCACGAGTCGGCGTCGACGAAGATCTCGAACAGCTGTCGCGGCGTGGCGGGGATCGCCACGCTGTTGGTGAAGCGGAACCGGGCGGTGTCGGTGTACTCGACGTCCACCGGTTCACAGGGGTGCATGGTCGGCATCGCCCCTCCTCTCGTCTGACCCCTGGAGGTCCATGTCCCGAGGGTAGAACACGTTCTTGTCCCGTGGGTCGGTCAGGCGGGCCGAGCCCTCACAGAAACCGCTCAGGAGCCCCCGACTAGTCTGGGTCCAAACCGGCGCCGCGACAGGTCGGCGCGCCGCGAACCGCAGATGGACCCCATGCCAGAGCCCAGAACCGCCGCCGCCCGCTCCACGCTGGGCACCACAACCGCATTCCTGCGCAACTCATGGCGCACCCTCACCGCCATGCGCACGGCGTTGATCCTGTTGTTCCTGCTCGCCGTGGCGGCGATCCCGGGCGCGCTCCTGCCCCAGCGCAGCCTCAATGAGGGCAACGTCAACGACTACATCGCCGAGAACGGCTGGCTGGGCGAGTTCTACGACCGCCTGCAGCTGTTCGACGTGTTCTCCAGCTGGTGGTTCACCGCCATCTACGTCCTGCTGTTCATCTCGCTGATCGGCTGCCTCACCCCGCGCTGCTTCGAGTTGGTCCGGCAGCTGCGCACGCCCCCGCCGCTCACTCCCCGCAACCTCTCGCGCCTGCCCCATCACGCCGCGTACCGCACCACGGCCTCACCCGAGCAGGCCGCCGACCAAGTCAAGGCCCAGCTCAAGGGCTGGCGGGTTCGGCGGAACGACGGCGACGGCCGCGTCCCCGGCACCATCGAGCTCTCCTCCGAGCGCGGCTACACGCGCGAGGTGGGCAACATCGTCTTCCACTTCGCCCTGCTCGCCCTGCTGATCACCTTCGCGGCCGGCAAGTTCGTCTACGCCGAGGGCATGCGGGTGATCATCGCCAACGCCGAATCGCCGGCCTTCTGCAACACCACCCCCAGCGCGTATGACACGTTCCGCGCGGGACTCCTGGTCGACGGCACGGATCTCGAGCAGTTCTGCATCAAGATCGAGGACTTCCGCGCCGACTACCTGCCCAACGGCCAGGCCGAGATGTTCACCTCCAACGTGCGGTTCACCGAGGAGGTCGCGACCACCGATCCGCAGACGTGGGAGCCGTACGAGATGCGGGTCAACCACCCTCTGCGCGTCGGGTCGACCCGCGTCTACCTGCAGGGCCATGGCTTCGCGCCCACCTTCACCGTCACGTTCCCCAATGGCGAGACCCGCACGGACACTCAGCACTGGCAGCCCACCGAGCTGCAGACGTTCTTGTCGTCGGGCATCATGCGCTTCGACCCGCCGGCCGGCCTGTACCCGGACCTGATGGAGCGGCGCACGCAGCAGATCGCCGTGCAGGGCCTGTTCGCGCCCACGGCGTCGTTCGACGGCACCATTCTGAGCTCGCGCTTCCCGCGGATGGACGACCCGGCGGTGGCGATCGACGTCTACCAGGGCGACGCCGGGCTCGACACCGGCCGCCCGCAGTCAGTCTTCTCGCTGGAATCCGACCTCATCGAGACCGGCGCCCTCGAGCGGCAGGCGCGCGTCAACCTCTTCCCCGGCGAATCCACCACCCTCCCCGACGGCACCGAGGTCCGGTTCGACGGCGCCGACGAGTTCATCAACATCCAGGTCTCCGAGGACCCCACGCAGATCTGGGTGGGTGTCTCGGCCGCGGTGATGATGGCCGGACTGATCCTCAGCCTGATGGTGCGGCGCCGCCGCATCTGGGCGCGCGTGACCGTCGACGACGACGAGGTGACCCGTGTCGACCTGGGGGGCCTCGCCCGGACGGACCGGATGGGCTGGGGATCGGAGTTCGACGAGCTCCGGGACCGGCTCGTCGCAGCGGCGGCCGTCACACCTGTCTTGCCCGAGGAGCCCGACTCGGGACACACTGCAACCAGTCGCGGCACCGCCGGCGACGCTCCGCGGAAGGACGACACCCGGTGAACTCTCTGATACTCGCCCAGGGCCTGCCCATCGACGAGACGCTCTCGACGTACAGCGACCTGGCGTTCCGCACGTCGTTCGCCATCTATGTCCTGGCGCTGATCGCCTCGCTGATCTACTACGCCGGCTTCCGGGTGGAGAAGGTCTCGCCGAGGCAGCTCGCCGGCGCCGGCGGGCCGGGACTCACCGAGTCCACGTCTCTCACCGATACCGGCGACGAGGACCGCGCGTCCGCGGGCAACGTGCGCTGGGCGCGTATCGCGCAACTGTTCGTCACGATCGCCTTCGTGTTCAGTGCGTCCTCGCTGGTGCTCCGCGGTGTGGCGACCGACCGTTTCCCCTTGGGCAACATGTACGAGTTCATCCTGGCCACCACCGTTCTCGCGGTGGGCACGGGACTGGTGTTCCTGCGCAAGCCCGCGTTGCAGGTGGCGTGGCCGTTCGTCCTCGCCCCGGTGTTGCTGCTGCTGTTCTTCGGCGGGACCCATCTGTACTCCGAGGCCGCCCCGGTGGTGCCCGCACTGCGCTCGTACTGGCTACCGATCCACGTGACGATCATCTCGTTGGGCTCGGGCATCCTGCTCATTCCGGGCGTCGTGTCGATCATGTACCTGCTGCGCGTGTGGCAACCCCAGGGTCAGGAGAAGGGGTGGGCCACGCGACTGACCCGGCCGCTGCCCGCCGCCGAAACCCTGGACCGGTTGGCGTACCGCACCACGGTGATCGGCTTCCCGATCTACAGCGTGGGCATCCTGCTCGGGGCGGTCTGGGCGGAGAGCGCGTGGGGCCGCTTCTGGGGCTGGGATCCCAAGGAGACCGCGTCGTTCATCTCCTGGGTCCTCTACGCCGGGTACCTCCACGCCCGCGCGACCAGCGGCTGGGGCCCCAAGAAGGCGGCGTGGATCAACATCGCGGGTTTCGTGGTGTTGGCGTTCAACCTCTTCTTCATCAACATCGTGGTCTCGGGCCTGCACTCCTACGCCGGGCTGAACTAACCCCCACACTGCCCCGCCCTGCCCTGCCCCGCACCGCCCCGGCCTGCTGTGGTTGGTCGACATCACGCTGTGATTGCTTGACATCTCGCAGCTCCCCGCGCGGACTCTCGCGCATTCTGGCGACCAACTGGGCCGGCTGTCCTCGTGGCCGTGCTACTCGCTGCTCCGGGCGGCGGACCAGGTTTGTCCTCGACATCACCCGCGTGAGCTGGGGTGCCCTGCAACCCGGTTGCAGGGCACGGAGGTGGTCGCGCCTCTGAGCTGGGAGAGTGCGACGACGACGATGAGTTCCGGTCGCCACCGGGCATTCAACTGCTCGGTGGGCCGTCCGGGCCGGGGCTGGCGGAGGGGCTCATCTCGAGCATTCAGCTCGAGCGCCCTGACCGACCACGAGCCAGTCAGAGCTGCGCGAGCAGGTCCTTCCAGACGGGCTTCCAATACTCGATCGCCTCGGCCGAGTCGAGCTTGGTGTGCGTCAGCCCCACCGTGGACTTGCCGTTCTTCTTGTCGCTGAAGTTCAGGGCCACGCGCGTGCCGTCGGCCAGCGGGACCCGCCAGTAGCGCCACTTCTCGCTGCTCGAGGTGGCGGGGTGAGTCTCGACCTCTACGCCGCCGAATTCCTTCCGGTCTCCGGCGAGCTCCACCCATGCCTGAAGCGCCGCGTCCATGTCCCCGGTGACGGTCCGCGAGGTCGACAACTGGAAGTCGCCGGTGCACGACTGGCCCGGTACCCGCAGGCCGGCGTGCTGCTCGTAGGCGATGGCCGTGCCCTGGGCCCACCACTCGGCGCGCTCGACCGACTCCGGCATCATCCCCAGGGCTACCTTCGCGATCGCCGAATGCGCCATCTCCCGCGCGCCGGCCTGCTCGAGCATCTCGACCCACTCGTTCCACGACCGGCCGGTGGCCGAGGCGATAGCAGGGGTATTGGAGGGCTTCGTCATCCCCTCATGCTGCCCCAGCGGGGCGCGGGCGGTCGTCGGTTCCTCCCGGAACCGCTCCGAAAAGTGAGCTGCCCTCCGGTGCCCTGCACCCCCTCCGCAGGGCAGCCCAGGTCAAGCGGGGTTCCCGAGCGCGAGGTAAGACCACGACCAGAGCCAGGTACACGACCAGAACCGTGACCACGACGACGAGTTCCGCTGCCGCGCCACGATTTCATCCACCCGCTGGGCCGCCCGTGCAGGTGCCAGCGACCGCGGCTCCCAGCCACCTGCCAGCGAGCTGCCGGGGAATCGCCACGATCCCTCGGCATACTGTGCACGTGGACGCCACAGCGAGCAACGCCCCCGCCGCCCGGCCCGAGGCCCGGGTGCTGGTGGTCGACGACGAGGAGAACATCGTCGAGTTGCTGTCGGTCTCACTGCGGTTCCAGGGGTTCGAGGTCGAGACCGCCCGCACCGGCGCCGAGGCGATCGACAAGGCCCGCCGCTTCCGGCCCGACGCGGTGATCCTGGATGTGATGATGCCGGTCATGGACGGTTTCGACGCGGTCAAGCGGCTGCGCGCGGACGGCTGTGACGCGCCGGTGCTGTTCCTCACCGCGCGGGCCGCCGTGGCCGACCGGGTCGCTGGGCTCACCCTGGGGGCCGACGACTACGTGACCAAGCCGTTCAGCCTCGAGGAGGTGGTGGCACGGTTGCGCACGATCCTGCGTCGCGCGGGCACGCTGTCCGGGGCCGAGCGCAGCTCGCGGCTCACCTTCGCCGACCTGGAGCTGGACGAGGACAGTCACGAGGTTCGCAAGGCGGGCCGGGCCGTCGCGCTCTCGCCCACCGAGTTCACTCTCCTGCGATATCTGATGGTCAACTCCGGGACGGTGCTGTCCAAGGCGCGCATCCTCGACCACGTGTGGGACTACGACTTCGGCGGAGACGGCGGCGTGGTCGAGTCCTACGTGTCGTACCTGCGCAAGAAGATCGATACCGAGGAGCCGAGACTCATCCACACCATCCGCGGCGTCGGCTACGTGTTGCGCGAACCGCGCTGATGCCCAGTTCGCCGGGCTTGCCCGCCTCGTCGTCAACCGCGGCCGCCGCACCCACCACGCGGCGTCGCGCGGTCCCGCTGCGGGTGAGTCTGGTCCTGCTCGCGGTGGTCCTGACCGCGCTGGCGCTGGTGGTCTCGGGGGTCGCTGTCACCCGCGCTCTGGAGGCCTCGATGCTCGAGCGGACCGACGCCGCGCTGCACCAGGCCGAGCGCGGGTGGG
>NZ_JAALEA010000338.1 GCF_014145145.1 Dietzia cercidiphylli | reverse complement strand
ACCGGGGTGGTGCACGGCGATCTCGCGCGGGGCCTGCTGTTCGACGCGTCGGACGAACCCGCGCTGACGGACGTCGTCCCCTACGCCCGCCCTGCCTCGTGGTCGGCGGCGGTCGTCGCGATCGACCACCTCTCGTGGGGGACCGTCGACAGCGGGGTGCTCGCGCGGTGGCGCCACCTCGACGAGTGGCGCCAGATGGTGTTGCGCGCGGCGGTGTTCCGGCTCGCGGTGCACGCGCTGCACCCCGGATCCCGACCGGCGGCGATGGACGGGTTGCAGGCCATGGCCCGGACCGTCGAGGAGTTCATCGGCGACCCGGACTCGTGAACGGCCGCTCCTCGCGAGCAGGCTCCCCGTCGGGCGCGCTGGCGTTCCCCGTGGTGGCCCTGCTCGGCGTCGTCCTCGTCTCGCTCAACCTCCGCACCGCGGTCACCTCCCTGAGCCCCCTGCTGGGGGTCATCGACGCCGAGATCGGCCTCGGTGCGGGGGGTATGGGACTGCTCGGGATGGTGCCCACGGTGATGTTCGCCCTCTGGGGCGTCCTCACCCCGATCGTGCTGCGGCGGATGGGACTCGAACTGCTGACCGTGCTGGCGATGACGGCGGCCGCGGCCGGCCAGGTCCTCCGTGCCCTCGCCCACGACCCGTGGGTGATGGGGCTGGGATCCCTCGTCGCGCTGGCCGGGATGGGCATCGGCAACGTGGTGGCCCCGCCGCTGGTCAAGAAGTACTTCCCCCGGCACGTCGCGGCCGTGAGCATGGCGTACATCACCGGACTCCAGCTCGGCACGGTCGTGCCGGCGCTGGTGGCGGTCCCCGTGGAGGAGGCCGCCGGGTGGCGGGTCTCCATAGGGTGGTGGGCCGTTCTCGCGATGGTCGCGGCGGTGCCCTGGGTCGTCGAGATCCTGCGGGGCGGGTCGGACACCGCCGGACCCCCCGCCGTCGGTGCCGTCGGCGGGACCGGCCCGGCACAGCGGGTCCGGCCGTGGCGCTCGCCCGTCGGGCTCGCCCTCGCGTTGTTCTTCGGGACCAACTCCCTGTGCACCTACGCCTTCTTCACGTGGCTCCCG
>NZ_JAALEA010000337.1 GCF_014145145.1 Dietzia cercidiphylli | reverse complement strand
GCCGCGCCGTGGGTGTGGATCTGCCTGCTCGGTGTCGGTCCCAGCACGTTCCCCCTCTGCCTGACTCTCATCAACCTCCGCACGCGGACCCAGGCCGGATCCGCCGCCCTCTCCGGGTTCTCGCAGGGCGTCGGCTACACGGCCGCGAGCCTCGGGCCCCTCGTCTTCGGTTTCCTCCTGTCGGGTCCGGGTCTCGGCGGGGGTCTGGCGTTCCTGACGGTGGTGCTCGCGGTGATGTGCGTGGTCGGCCGGATCGCGTGTCGCCCCCGGATGCTCGAGGACACCCTGCGCTGACGCCGCCGGCGCGCCTGGCCGGATCTCCGGCCGCGGCACTGTCGTAGTGGTGTGGTCTCATCGAGCAGTGACGAAGTCCGCAGCACCGACCGCCGGAGCGCCGCACTCCTCCCGCACCGTGGAGGCCGCGCCGCTACGCCGGTGGCCGCCCGAGCTCGGTGACCTGGTCGGACGGGACTGGGGTCCCCGCGCGGTCGGCCGCCAGGACCGCTGGGTCGTGCGTG